>JBEICW010000244.1:0-5358 GCA_040383785.1 Ignavibacteria bacterium
AGTTGCAGGACAAGAAGATTTAATATTAGAAATTGCTAACAATATAAAGAACAATGAATATATTAATAACAGGTAAAAACGGATATATTGCTAATGCAATAAAAAATAATCTACCGAAAGATAAATATAATATATACTCAATTGGTAGAGATAATTTTGATTTAACATCATCACATCAAACAAACAAATTCTTTACTAATAAGTATTATGATGTTGTTATTCATACAGCAATATCAGGTGGTAGTAGATTAGTTGAAGATGATTATAATGTTGTTGATACTAATTTAAGAATGTATTATAACTTATTAGAGAACAAAACTCATTTCGGTAAGTTAATTAACATCGGTTCTGGTGCTGAATTATTAAGTGTTGATACTCCTTATGGTTTAAGTAAAAACATAATTTATAATTCAGTATTAAATACTGATGATTTTTATAATCTAAGGGTGTATGCTGTATTTGATGAGAATGAATTGGATAGAAGATTTATTAAATCAGCAATAACTAATTATATTAATAAGAAAGATATTAATATATTTGATGATAGATATATGGATTTATTTTATATGAAAGATTTAATTAATGTAATCAAATATTATATTGATAATACTAATATACCAAAAGAAGTTAATTGTGTTTATGAACATAAATATAAATTAAGTGAAATTGCTAATATAATAAATGATTTATCTGATTATAACGTCAGTGTAAATATTTTAAATGAAGATAGTAAAAAAAATTACATTGGTGAGTTTAATCTTCCATCTAAAATTAAATTGAGAAATATAGTTGATTGTATATCAGAAACATATAATAAATTAATTGATAAGGTGGTAGTAGATGAATAGTAACAATAAGATAATAATATCCGATATGTATAGAAAGAAATGTAAGCAAAGTTTTTTTGCATTACATCAAATACATACAAAAATAAAAAATTATAATTCAGATATTGAAATTGAATATCATATACTATGGGATACTGAAAATAATCCAGAGTTAGAATATGATAAGAAATGGTCTGAATTAATTGATACTTATGGATTTAATATCATCTCATACAATAAACAAATATTTATTGATTATGTAATACAATGTTATGATATACCGGTTGATGATATTAAGTTAAGATTAGATATGTTACCTGCTTTGTATTTTATTTTAATGGGTCATTATTTAAGAAGAGTTAAATTACTTGATTATTATTTAATATATGATGATGATATACTAATTAATTATGATTTTGTTGATGTAATTGAAGCTGCATTAGAAAAAAGACCTGTATTTATTACTGAACCATATCATCAAAACTGTGATAAATCATTACATAAAAACTTAGTTGAATTATTTGGTAATGATTTTCATAATGTTTATACACAAAAAAATCCAGATTATCACGGATTTAATGCTGGCTTTCAGGGTATTGATTTAAGCTTATATGATAATTTTTTATCACCGGTTGATTTCTTTAACCTAATTAACTTATTTGATTATAAGAAAATATTTGATGAGAATGGGACATTATTAGTTGAACCATATGAGAGAACACAGTTTGAAACACAGCAACAATCATTCTTTGGTTTATGTAATACTGTATTTAGTAAAAATGAAATATTGATATTAGATCCATTAACCAATTATATAGCACCAACCTTTGGTTATCATCCTATATTGGGTGAAATTAAATCCGATGATGGATTTAATGGCTGGGGAACTTGCTTGAAATCAAAAATATCACACTTTATTGGTCATACACACGAGGGTAAGAAACCAAAAGAATTTTTAGATAGAGTAGATGAATATTTAATTAATAATAATTTTAACATAGATAACTAAATATGAGACCTATTACATTTTGTATTGCTAGTGCTAACAATGAACGAGATTATACTTTATTGTTATTAAAATCTTTAAGAGAAAATACTAATATTGATTTACATGAGATATTAGTATTTATTGATAGTGATAACCAGGATACTTATTCAGCTTTATTAGATGAACAAAAGTTAATTAAGAATTTAAAGATATATCGTAATACCACTGGTTATCCAGTTTGGGCACAACAAAATATATCAATTATGTTTTATAATGCAACAAATGATATTGTTTGTTATTTACAATCCGATATGGTTGTATGTAAAAACTTTGATATTGGTATAATAACTAATCTAAATGATGATAATACTGTTTTATCATTGACTAGAATTGAACCACCATTACACCCTGAATCACCAGAAAAGATAATAAATAATTTCGGTCTATCACCAACTGATTTTAAATATGATGAGTTTATTGAATATAGCACTAAATTATCAGTTGAACCAAAAGATTTGGTATATGGATATTTTGCACCATTTGCCTTATATAAAAGTTTATGGTTTTCAAAACTAACGGGGTTTGATACACAATTTAGATGTTCGAGAGAGGATAGTGATTTTATTATTAGATGTAAATTAAATGATATAAAACTACTTCAAACCTGGAACGTATTTGTATATCACTTCACTTGTGTATCATCAAGAGGTAAAGATTGGTTTGTTAATAATGATGATGGTGCATATAAAAGAGAATTACAAAATTATGCTGATAGAGAAGAATTATATAGATTTATTAGAAAGTGGGGTAAATTCACACATGATATTGAACATAAATACAATGTATCAATTAAGATTAATTTAGATGTATTTGTTGATGTTAATTTATTAACTGCAATTGAGCCATATTTTACAAAACTATATATTAATAATGAATCAGTCAAACGAGTTTTAATTGATTTAGTTGAATTTAACTCACATTATTATAGTAACATTAGATGGAAATACACCTATGAATATTGGCAATCGGTTAAACATAAATATAATGTAACTGATTTCAATGATAAGATTATTTATAATGATGGACAAGTTATTAATGATGAGATATTAATTAAATGTGATTACTCTGATTTAAAAAAGAACATACAACAATATATTGTATTATTTGAAAATCTTAGTGATGTAATTGATGATAGTGATATTGGTGAGTTTGAATATCTTGGATTGCGAGTATTAATAAATAAGAAAACAAATCAAATAGATAAATTAAAAAAATTAGAACCAAATAATAATATTGATTATAATGAATATAAATTTAATTAATTAGGAAATAAGAATATGCCTAAAATAAACATTGAAGAAATACTAAATGAGCTATTCAAAGACTATGGTGTCTTAACATTATTAATATCAATACTGATTTTATTTATTCAACCTCAATTAAATCTAATTGCAGTTATATTATTATTTTCAGCATTTGATTTTTTAGCATTTGATAGAATTGTTAAAACTAATAATAAGATGAAGGGATTAATAACATACCGAATTATTCAAACTATTTTACAATATAGTTTAGTATATTTTTTATTTATTAATTCAGGATTGGCAACTGCAATATGGTTTATGTTATTTTGGTTTTTTGGTGTTTGTGATATGTTATATTACATAATAGGAAAACAATCATTCATAAATGAAAAAGATATGTATTGGTTATGGTGGACACCAATAGGAATTTTAAATAAGTCTGCCGGATTAAAAACATCTGGTTATCAATTAGTTGAACAATCAATGTTTATAATAATCATATATTTAATAACCTTTTTTCAATGATAATAATAAAATAAATGAAAGTAAAATTAATTAGTAAAACATCAACGGTTGCTGATGAGTTAAGAGAAATGGCACCGGAGGAATTTATTGTCTATATAGCTAGAGTAAGTAATCCAGCCAATCAAAAATTAATGAAAAATAATGAAGGGTTATTGAGATATTGTATAAAAAATGCACACTGGTCAATATTCGAGCATTTCTTTTTAACCTTTGAGATTGAAACTAATTTAAATGTTGCAACGCAAATATTGAGACATCGCTCAGCGACATTCCAACAATTTAGTGGTCGGTACCAAGATGTTAGTGTATTAGATAGTTTTTATGATGAACAAGAATATAGAATGGCAGATGAAACTAATAGACAACATAGCATTGATATTGTTGATAGTGATTTAACAATTGAACAAAAATTAAAGATAAGTGAATTTAAATTAAGAGATAAACAATTAGAAGATTTATCAATTCAATTATATAAAGATAAATTAGAATTTGGTTTAGCAAAAGAAGTTAGTAGAAGTCATTTATTGCAATTACAGAAGACTAAAATGTATATGTCTAACAACCTAAGAAATATACTTACATACTTGATGTTAAGACAAGATATAACAACGCAGAAAGAACACAGAGAGGTCGCTAATGCAATATATGATGTATTACTACCTATCTTTCCGACTGTATTCTCAGCACTTGGAGACCTCTAAATATGGCAATGCAATCATTCAAGGTTGATAATGTTTATTCTGATTCAATACATAAGATTAAACGATTACAATTAAATCAATTTAATACAGCATATTATTTTGATACTAAGAATGATTTGTATAAACAATTACAACATAAGCTATATAAACTCGGGTATGATTTAGAAATTAATGGTGACTTTTCACGGTATAATATGTATACTCCACTACTTGAATACGGTAGAGATATATACAATAGAGTTGTTGATACTAATGGTATAACATTTTACTCATTGTATAATTTATTATTTGATATTGAAACTAAGATTGTAACCGAACGTGAATTGTATATAAATAGCACACCAGATGAATTTGGTAATAATTATTCATTCAATAAGAACACAAGTGATTTTGATGATACAATAAAGTTTAAGAATAAATTAATATTTCTTAATCCTATTGATGAGTTTGGTGAAGCTATGATTAAGAGATTAATACCAATGTTAAATTATTACGGTACTAATTATATTGATGTTAAACAATATTCACTACACGAGAATATGTTAGATAGATTAAATAGAATACGTGATTATATTAACAAAAGAAAAATTCAATCATTTGTATTGAATATCGGTAATGCAGTTGATTATTCAAGTAAGATAACTAACTCACCAACGTTATTGCGTGGTATAAATGTATATCATAATCAGGGTGCTGTGTTTAATGATTATAGAAAGATTGATATATATGCGAAGTATATGGCAGGTAAATTAGATTATTATTTGCGTGATTACTTTGAATATATTAGAATTGAGAAGAATAATAGAATACCATTATTAAAATATTTTAATGATTATAATGAGATACCAACATTTCAATTTGAGATTGGTTATAAAAATAATCCACTTGATAAAATTATATTAAGTAATGATAAAATAAAAACAATAATAGCAAATTCATTATGTCATTTGATACAGCGTATTGTATCAATGAGTATAACAAAAGGTTATACCGATTTAATTGTAGATGAAAAT
>JBEICW010000245.1:0-5348 GCA_040383785.1 Ignavibacteria bacterium
AACTATTTTTTTATCAAATTCGTTTATACTTTTCATATTAAATGAATTGTAAATTTATTTAGAATTGAGAAAAGAAAAAAATATGTTTAGATTTGAAAATGAATTTTTTCTATACTTTTTATATTTATTGCCAATTTATGTAATTATATTTGTTTGGAATATTTTCTCAAACAAAAAAAAATTATCTAAATTAGGTAATTTAGATTTTATAAATAAACTAATCCCAGATAAATCAAATTTTAAATCAAATTTTAAATTTATTATCCAATTATTAGCTTTTGCTTCAATTGTAATTGGATTAGCGAACCCACAACTTGGTACCAAACCACAAAAAGTAAAACGTGAAGGTATTGAAATTATAATTGCTTTGGATATATCTCAAAGTATGTTATCTGAAGACATAAAACCAAATAGATTGGAAAGAGCAAGACAATCAATATATTCGCTTACCGATAAATTAGTAAATGATAAAATTGGACTAATTTGCTTTGCAGGTGCATCTTATTTGCATTTACCACTTACAACTGACTACTCAGCAGCGAAATTAATCACTTCAACAGTAAATACTGATTTAATACAAACTCAAGGCACTGCGATTGGAAGTGCAATTGAATTAGCAACAAAGTCTTTTTCAGAAGGTGACAAAATCTCAAAAGCATTAGTAATAATCACTGATGGCGAAAATCACGAAGATGATGCAATTTCAGCTGCAAAAGATGCTGCAAACAAAGGTATTAAAGTGCATTGTATTGGAATGGGTTCTATCAAAGGTGGTCCAGTTCCATTATACAGAAATGGAAATAAAATTGGATTTTTGGAAGATGATAATGGAAATACCGTAATTACAAAACTTGATGCTAATGCTCTTGGGCAGATTGCCTCGACTGGCGAAGGAAATTTTATCCGTGGCAATACAACCGATACAGACATATTGGATTTGATAAAAAATCTAAGTGGTATGAAAAAAAGTGAATTTGAAACTAAAATTTATTTAGAGTATGAAAGTTATTTCCAATATTTTTTAGCATTCGGATTAATTTTATTATTTTTAGAAGTTTTATTTAATAATAAAAAAAGTAAATTTTGGACAAAAATCAACTTGAGTTCAACCACAGTATTTTTATTGGTAATCTCATTATTTTATATTTTAAATGTAAATAATCTATACGCGGCAGATAATAATACTTTTGAAGGTAATAAACTTTATAAAGATAAAAAATTTAAAGATGCAGAACAAAAGTATAAAAATTCCATCAAAATATTGAATAAAGATGCCGAAAATGATAATAATGATAAATCTATCATTAACAAAAAAGAAATTGCTAAATTTAATTTGGGAAATGCTGCATACAAGCAAGATTCGACAAATAATTCAATTGATAGTTATTTGGATATAGTTAATTCTACAAAAAATAAAGAGCTTAAATCTAAAGCATATTACAATTTGGGAAATAGCTACCTTAAAGACAAAAAATACCAAGAAAGTATAAATGCATATATAAATTCATTAAAAAATAACCCGGAAGATAAAGACACAAAATATAATCTTGAATATGCCAGACAAATGTTAGCGACTCAAGAAAAACAGAATCAGCAAAACAAAGATAATAAAGAAGATAAGGACAGTAAAAACAAACAAGACCAAAATAAAGATAGCAAAGATAATAAAGACGGAAAAGACAACAAAGATTCCAAAGACCAACAAAATAAAGACGACAAGAACAAAGATGGAAAAGATAAAAAAGAAGGTCAGCAAAACGAAAATCAAGACAAAAAAGATAATCAAAAGCAGGGCGAAAATGGTCAAGAAAATCAAGATAAATTAGACCAAGAAAAACAAAAGCAAAATCAACAAACACAAAGAAAACCAAATATTACTAAAGAAGATGCAGAAAGGATTTTGCAAGCAATACAAAATAATGAGAAAAAAATATTAAAAGAAAGATTAAGAGAAACCAAAAAATCAAAAACCGGTAAAAAATGGTAAGAATTATAATAACAAAAATATCAAGTCAATCAATTAAAAAATTACTTTATATTCTACTTTTGAATATAAAATATTAATACAATCAACTTTTTTTTTATTTTCTTAACAAATTCTTAATATTTCGCAAATAGAATTATAGTTAATAACAAGAAAAATTCATAATTTGCATTAGTTAAATTGACAAAAATAATTTTTATTTTTAAGAACTTTATAAATGCTAAACTCATTTTCAAAATTTAAGTTAATGAAAAAGAGTAATTTATCGTAACAATTATTAGTAATAATTATTTGAGATAAGAATTAGAATGTAATAAACTTTTTTATGTATAATTAAAACTATCTTTTATCAGAGAGGCAAAAATGTCACACGGCTCTTTTAATCCATTCCACATGGCACAACAACAATTTGATAGCGTTGCAGATGATTTAGGTTTGGACCAAGCTACAAGAGATCTTTTAAGAAATCCGGACAGAGAATTTCACTTTAATATTCCAATAAGAATGGATGATGGTTCATATAGAGTTTTCAAAGGTTTTAGAGTTCAACACAACGATGCTCGCGGACCAAACAAAGGTGGTATTAGATTCCACCCTCAAGAAACTATTGATACTGTTAGAGCATTGGCAATGTGGATGACTTGGAAAACTGCTGTAGTGGATATTCCATTAGGTGGCGGTAAAGGTGGAGTAATCTGCTCACCACATGATTTGTCTATGAGAGAGCAAGAAGCTATCTGTAGAGGTTGGGTGCGTCAAGTTTATAGAAATATTGGTCCTGACCAAGACGTTCCTGCTCCAGATGTATTAACTACTGGACAGCACATGCTTTGGATGCTTGATGAATACGAAAAAATCACTGGTAGAAAAGCCCCTGGTGTAATTACTGGTAAACCTTTAGGAGTTGGTGGGTCTTTGGGTAGAACAGAGGCAACTGGATATGGTGCTATCTATACGCTAAGAGAAGCTCTTAAAGATATGGGTGTTGATATCAAAACAACTACTGCCGCTGTTCAAGGGTTCGGAAACGTAGCTCGTTATGCAGTTGAATTATTTAACCATTATGGTGGTAAAGTAGTTTGCGTTTCTTCTTGGAATAATGCTGAACAAAAATCTTACACAATCAAAAAAGTAACTGGTATCAATTTATTAGAGTTGTTAGATATTACTAATAAATTTGGTGAAATTGACATTGTAGCAGCAAAAGAATTGGGTTACGAAGTATTAGATGGTGGCGATTGGATCAAGCAAGATGTAGATGTATTAATTCCAGCTGCATTAGAAAACCAAATTAACGCTGAAACTGTAAACTTAATTTCTCCAAAAGTAAAAGTTATTTTGGAAGGTGCAAATGGTCCAACTACTCCAGAAGCAGACGAAGTAATCAAAGCAAGAAATATTTGGGTAATTCCTGACTTTTTGGCAAATGCTGGTGGTGTTACTTGTTCTTATTTTGAGCAAGTTCAAAACAATATGAACTACTATTGGGATAAAGAAGAAGTTTTATCTAAATTAGATAAAAAAATGACTGACGCTTATCACGCAGTAGCTACATTAGCAAAACAAAAAAATATCTTTATGAGAGACGCAGCTTATATGATTTCAATCAAAAGAGTTGCCGAAGCTTGTAAATTAAGAGGTTGGGTATAATTTATACGTTGTATAATTTATACTAGATTTTAAACTTCTAAATATGTTTTAAAAGAGACTGTCATTAATTTGGCAGTCTTTTTTTTTTATTCTTCTTAATGTAGTGGGCGGGTTTACCGTCCTTTTTTTTGTCTGAATCACTGATTATAATGATTACTCAGATTACACTGATTTTTAGTAGTACAGGCACCCTTGCCTGTTCATTCTTATTTTCCCCACCCACCACAAAAATATTTCGCTTATAAATCACTCAATGCCAACAACTTACAAATTACTTTCAAAAACTCTGTTATATTTTGAACTTTTTTCTGTCATTTAAATAAAGGTATATTACAATTTGTAAAAACATTTTTGTAAATTGTAATTAAATTAAATTAGAAACCAAAAATTTAATCATATGAAAAAAATCACTTCCCTTTTCGCAATGCTATTTATGGCATTTTCTAATTCTCTTTGGTCTGCTGAATTAGATACTGTTTGGGTATCTGATTTTAAGAGTGAAATTCGTTTTCAGCATCCTGTAACAAAAAATCTTGTTTTAGAACAATTTGGTAAACTTATAGAATTGGATAGTAAAACTGGAGAATTTATTAGAGAATTACCGATTAATACTGACTGGCTAAATCCTCCACTTATCTCGACAGATGGAATAAAACTATTACATACTAATAGTAATCATACATATATTTATGAATATCCAAGTTTGCAGTTAATTTATCAACTTGACTCATGTCTCTTTAGTAAATTTATAAACAATGATGAAGTAGTAGGTAGGAACTTTTATAATAGCAATCTAGTAAAATACAACATAAAAACAAAAGAAAAACAAATATTTAATGTGCAAGGTAGTGTAGAAAATATTGCTACTTCGCCTGACGGTAGATTTATAGCATATTCTTTAAGTTCTACCGACGATATCAAATCATGGTCTAAATTAATCCTTATGGATGCAAAAACTATGAAAGACATCTCTACAATAAATGAAGTAAATTATAATGATCATTATTTTGGTAATTTTAATTTTTCAAAGGATGGGAAATATATAGCTTTTAATGGAATAGTAACCGATGGAAAGGTGCAGTTAGTTATTTATAATACAGAATTATCTAAAACTATTAAAGTTATTAAAACTAATGATTTTAACTTTTACGATGGGGATATTGTTTTTTTAAATCATAGTTTATACTCTTTAAATCTTTATAATGATATTAATGACGGCAATACTTCACACTTGATTGATGCCAACAATGATAATACATTATTAAAAACTAACAAAGGATTATATCGTCCTGTTTTTGATGATGAATCCAAGTATTTATATTATTATAGTATTATTGACAAAAAAATAATTTGTTTGAACATCACTAATTTAATAACTGGAATAACCCCAATTCAACCAATTACAATCGTACAATACCAAAATAAACAACTAATTATTAACAAAGAAAACGTAAAAAAAGTAGAAATATCCGACATAAGCGGTAGAGTGATAATGAACAAAATCTTTGAAAATCCATTTTCTAATAATACAATATTACCTTTAAATATAGCAAATGGCTCATATCTAATCAACATTATAACCGACAAAGAATCTTTTACTCATAAACTATTGGTATTGGAGTAAAACACATTATTTACGCAATATATGCGTCATAAGATAGTGGTTAATGATTTTAAGAAGTTCTTTGCAGAAAAAATTGTAGAGACGTTGCAC
>JBEICW010000246.1:0-5334 GCA_040383785.1 Ignavibacteria bacterium
ACATTAATTGAAGTGGCGTTAGTAATTACTTTCTTTTCCAATAGTTTATCAACTACTTCTCTAGCTTCAATACTCAATAAAAGTCCCGTCATAAGACCCTTACCTCTAACTTCTTTTACTATCAAAGGGAATTCATTTTTTACTTCATTTAATTTTAAATTTAAATATTCAGAAACATCATTAATATTACCAATTAAATTATTATCTATCAACTCCTCAATTACTGCTAAACCAGCAGCACAACTCACAGAATTACCACCAAAAGTTGTTCCGTGTTGACCATAAGACCATAAATTAGCAATTTCTTCTTTTGCTAAAAATGCTGCAAGAGGCAATCCCCCACCAATCCCTTTAGCAATTGTAATTATATCAGCTTCAATATCATAATATTCATAAAATGAGAATTTACCTGTTCTTCCTACACCAGTTTGGACTTCATCAGCAATTAATAAAAATCCAAATTTTTCTTTTAATTCTTTTAGTTTTTGAATAAACTCATGGGAAACAATAGTTAAACCACCTTCACCTTGCATAAATTCTAAAAAAACTGCTGCAGTATTTTCATCAATTCCTTTTTCCAAAGCTTGAATATTATTATATTCCAAGATTTTTCTATCTTCCAAGAATGGTCCCATTCCTTCCATATACAATGGTTTATTCATCATAGATAATGCACCATAAGTACGTCCATGAAATCCACCAGTAAATGAAATTATGTCTTTTTTACCATTTTTTGAACCCCATAATTTTGCAAGTTTTGAAGCTCCTTCCGAAGTTTCACTACCTGAATTACAAAAGAACACCCTATCCATTTGGGTAATTTCTTTTAATCTTTCTGCCAATTTAACTTGAGGTTCTTGATAGAAAAAATTAGAAACATGCATATATTTATTAATCTGTTCAGTAATTGCATTAATTATTTTAGGATGAGAATGACCAAGTAAATTTACCGCAATTCCACCTAAAAAATCAAGATATACATTTCCTTCTATATCAGTTAATCTAACACCATTTGCAGATTCTATTTCAATATATAGTCTTTTGTAAGTTTGAAATAAAGACTTATTTTCTCTTTCTATTAAATTACCCATTACTTGAAATGAAATTTATAATTATTTTTAAAATATTTTTTGGTCTACTTTATTAAATTTTAGTCTTAAAATTAAATTTTAATTGTTTTACCCAAAATCCGTGAAACAATTTCTAAGGATGGAAATTGTTCAAAAATTAATTTTATTATTACCATCAATGGAACAGATAAAATCATTCCGGGGATTCCCCATAAATAACCCCAAAATACTAGACTAAAAATTACTGTAAGTGTATTTAATTTTAATTTATCACCCATAATAATTGGTTCTAATATATTTCCAATCGCAAAATGAATAAAAGTAATTGTTAATAAAATTAAAACTACTATCTGTGTATCTTCAAATTGGACAAAACTCATCAAAGTAGGAAGAATTGTAGCTGCAATTGAACCAACTGATGGTATAAAATTCAGAATAAATGTTAAAAAAGCCCATAAAAACGCAAAATTAACCCTAAAGAATGAACAAATAAAATAAATTAAGATTGCCATTATCAAACTTAAGGCTGTTTTTATAATCATATACGAGTAAACACTTTTTTGTATTTTTTCAAAATTTTCTAAAATTTTAGAATCTTCGTTTTGAGCTACATATCCAATATATGATTTATAATTACTTATACCAGATAATAAAACTATGTAATACAATGAAAATGTAACAAAAGAAGTGGTAAAACTACCTAAAGAATTTGCTAAATTACCTAATGTTTTGGTGATTTGAGTTTTTGTAAAAAATCTAAATATTCCTCCAAAATCATCATTAGCATTAAATCTTAAACCAGTATTTTTATTTATCCATTTTAACATCGAATCCATTTTCAGATTTAATCTTTTTAATATAAAATCTTGATTTACTAACAAATCTTCTAAAATTTCATTAACAAGAAAAAACAATCCAAATAATATACCTAATGTTATAATTGAAATTGTTGGTAAAATAAGCCAACTTGGTGTTTTAATTTTTAATAAAAACACTATAAGTGGTTGAAACATAATTGCTACCAATAATGCTAAAAATAGTGGGATTAATATAGACTGTAAAACATATAATATGTATATAACAGTTATAAATAGAAAAGAAATTAAAATATTTTTTACAGTATTATCAAAATTTTGCATTTTTTTATAAAAATAATTTTTTTTTAAACAAACACTATAAACGTATATATAATAATTTAATTTAATTGTAAATTTGTAAATAATTTAAAATGTAATATAAAAATAAAAAATAATGAAAATAACAATAATTGGCGCATCTAAAAGTGGATATTCTGCAGCTATTTTAGCAAATAAATTGGGTTACGAAGTTTTTATCAGTGAAAACCAATCAAAAGATAATTTTTTAAATGAAATTGAAATATTAGACAAACTTTCAATAAGCTATGAATTTGGTGGTCATAGTGAAAATATTTTAGATTGTGATTTTGCAATCACTTCACCTGGCGCACCTCCAAGTAGTTTTCCAATTAGATTATTAGAAGAAAATAAAATTGAAATTATAAGTGAATTAGAATTTGCATATCAAAATCTTATAAATAAAGAAAATATTATAGCAATAACTGGCACTAATGGCAAAACTACAACTACAAGTTTGATTCATTATATTTTAGAAAAAAGTGGTAAAAGTTCATTAGTTAGTGGTAATATTGGCACACCATTATGTGATTTAGTATTAGATTTGAATAATAATTTAAATGACAAAATAAATCAAAATACAATTTTGGTAATTGAATGTTCGAGTTATCAATTAGATAAAATTAAGACATTCACACCAAAAGTAGCTATGATTTTGAACTTATCGCCCGACCATTTAGCTTATCATTCTACTTTTCAACAATATTTAGATGCAAAGTGGAAAATTTCTTGCAATATGAATGAAAATAATTTGTTAATTTTGAATAATGATGATGCTACATTAATGGGGAAACTAAATTCTATTGGGGAAGATAGAAATAGTTTTAATGTAAAAACATTTTCATTGTCAAACACAATGTCTGATATTTTTGTAGAAAATGATATAATTTATATCAAAACAAATTATATTAATTCAAAAAATCAGGTAGATAATTACAGCATAATTAAAGAGGAACTAATGAACATCGCAAGTATCAATTTGCCTGGTGTGCATAATATATATAATTCACTTGCCGCTATTCTTGCCGTTAGAGCTTTTGAAGTTAGAAACGAAGATATTAGAGATGCTTTACATACTTTTCAAGGAGTAGAGCATAGATTAGAGTATGTAGAAACTATTAATAATATAAGATTTATAAACGACTCCAAAGCTACAAATATTAATTCTACTTGGTTTGCACTTAATAGTTACGATAAACCAATAATTTGGATTGCAGGTGGTAGAGCCGAAAATAATCCTTATGAAGAATTAGATTCAACTGTCAAAAAACATGTAAAATTAGTAATTTGCATTGGCGAAGAAACTGAAAATATTTATAATCATTATTGTACTATCACTAAAGTAGTGAAAGCAAGTGACATGAATGATGCAATTACAATTTCGCTAAAAGAAGCAAATAAAAATGACGTAGTTCTATTCTCACCAGCTTGTAAAAGTTTTGATATGTTTGCGAATTATGAACATAGAGGTCAAGTTTTTAAAGAAGTAGTTAAAAACAATAAATCAAATAACTAACATCATAAATTTATAAAGATTATGGAAAAAAAAGGTCATATAGATTGGATATTAATGTTATCTGTAATTGCATTAATGGTCTTTAGCGTTGCCTTTGTTTATTCCGCAAGTTCTACTATTGCCGAAATTAAATTTGGTTCTGCTGAAAAACTTTTTATGCGACATTTGTTTATGGTTGTAATTAGTATATGTGTTATGTTGTTTACTTCACAAGTTGATTATAAGTGGTTTAGCAAACATTCTACAAAATTTTTATTGTTTGCAATTTTTATGCTAATTTTAGTATTATTTATGGGTACTTCTTCACATGGTGCTTCAAGATGGTTAATTTTAGGTCCTGTATCATTCCAACCTACAGAAATAGCCAAATTTACTTTAATATTTCATTTTGCTAAGTTATTGGCAAATAAACAAAATAGAATGGAATCATTTCAAATTGGATTTTTGCCATTTTTATTATGGATTTCTATAATTTCAGTATTAATTGCATTACAGCCGAATTTTTCTAATATGATTTTAATTTTTGGTATTTCAATGTTTATGATGTTTATTGGAAATGTAAGAGCATCATATTTATTTGGTTTATCCGGAGTTGGTGCAGTTGTTGCAATTATTTATGCACTATCTGCTCAATATAGACTAAATAGACTTTACGCATTTTTTGGGGTTGGTGAACAGAATAGTGCAATTGAAAATGTATCATATCAACTTAATCAATCTCTAATTTCCATAGGCAATGGTGGTATTTTGGGAGTTGGTGCAGGACAATCAAGACAATCTCACATGTTTTTACCAGAGAGTTATGGTGACTTCATTTTTGCAATCATTGGCGAAGAATTTGGTTATGTTGGTCTAATGACTATTATTATTTTATTTGCACTAATTTTTTATAGAGGTATTATAATTGCAAAAAACACTAATGACAAATTTGGTTATTATCTAACGGTTGGTATTATAATTACATTTGGTACTTATGCATTTATTAATGCTGGTGTAAATACTGGTTTATTGCCTACAACTGGAGTTCCAATGCCTTTTATATCTTATGGTGGCTCTGCATTAATAATATATGCTGGAGCAATGGGAGTGCTTTTAAACATATCTTCTAAAGCAGGTGTATATCATATTGAAAAAGATAAATTAGATAAAGATAAAACTGAAGAATAAGAATTGTTTATTCTATAAAATTTAAATATCTAAATCTATACAAAATTAAAAGATACTATCTGCTTTAAGATAACTTTTAATAATCACTACAATATCATCAATTTCTTTACTTTTCACAACTTTATTAAAGTGTTTCACTCTGAAACTTAAAACTTTATTATTTTTTGTAAAAAATAAATTATTTGTTCGCAATTTAATCAAAAAGTCATTAGTTTTTTTATTATCTAAATTATTTTCTTTGTACTTCCAAACACTATTAATTAAGTTTTCTGGTAAAAGATATTTTTTTTTCATTGAAATTTTTTTTTTAATATTTTTGTATTGATTTCATTTATATAAGATTATTTACTTTTTCTAATATTTATAATATATTTTAGAATAAATATTAATAACAATACAATAATTAATGGAAATAAAATTTTACCGT
>JBEICW010000247.1:0-5323 GCA_040383785.1 Ignavibacteria bacterium
ACCCAAATACTAATAACTTTACAAGGGAACGTGAAAACAGAGTAAATTTTAATAGTACAAATAATATAAATAATTCTACTAGTTTCAATTCGAACAACAAATCAGCATTTGATGCACTTTTTGGTGGGAATTTGAATATTCCAAATCAAAATTCTAATTCAAATTTGCATCAATCGCAAGATAACTTGAATAATGAAAATAATGACTCATTCCAATTTATAAATAATATAGAATTAAATGATTTAGGTTTTGTTGCTAATAAAGTTGATATCAGTAACGAAATTAATCATGAAAATAATACAAATGCAATAATTGGCAGAGAACTAGGTGAAAATTTTAGTTTTTGGTTACTCCATAGAAAGTATATATTTTTAGAAAATGAAACTGGATTAGTAATTATTGATATGCACAATGCTCACGAAAGAGTATTATACGAAAAAGCAATCAAGATTATGAATAATCAATTCCGAAATAATCAAAAATTACTTTTCCCTGAAAATTTAGAACTCAATAGAAGTGAAATTGAATATTTTAAAGAAATTGAAAATGAATTAGAGTTATTAGGATATGAATTTGAAATTACTAACGATGAAGTTTTAGTTTATGCTGTACCATCAGATATAAAATTTGGCGAACAACAAATCTCTATTAATGAAATTATAGCCAAGTATATAGAATACAATGAAATTAGACACACAGATAAGCGCGATAATATTGCTGCGAGCTTTGCTTGTAAAGCTGCTATCAAAACTGGTTATAAAGTATCAGATATTGAAATTAAACAACTAATCATTGATTTATTCAAATGTAATGTCCCTTACGTTTGCCCTCACGGAAGACCAGTAATTTTAAATATGACATTAAAAGATTTAGACTCAAAATTCAAAAGAAGTTCTTAAATTAAGAGAAAATATTATTTTTTAATTTTTTTTCTTTTTTTAATTTTTTTTTTATTATTTTTACAGTATCTGGGAAGTAATTTGTTATAATTATATTTTTATTAAAATAAATTAATTAAATTTGTGTTATACGCACTAATCTAAATTTGTTAAATTATTTTTGATTAAAGATTTTACTTTTCCATAGTATGATTTTACAATCATTCTTAACAAAATAAAATGAAAAAAATATTAGTTATTGATGATGCAGAATTTATTGTAGAAAGTACGGCTGCATTATTGGGATTTGAAGGATACGAAGTAATAACCGCTTGCGATGGTGTCGAAGGTCTAAAAATGGCTTTTGAGCACCACCCAGATTTAATTCTTTGTGATATATCTATGCCAAATCTTGATGGTTATGGTGTAGTTGAAGAGCTTAGACAACATGAAAAAACGCTTACAACTCCTTTTATCTTTTTAACAGCATTTACTGAAAAGTCTAATATGCGTCTTGGAATGGAAAAAGGGGCAGATGACTTTTTGGTTAAGCCTTATACTCGTGAAGAGTTATTAGCTGCAATTGAAGCACAGTGGAAAAAGCACTCTAATATAGAAAAGCAAGTTCAAGACAAAGTAGATGTAGTTGGAAAAAATGTAACTTATGCACTGCCTCACGAATTTAGAACGGTTCTTAATCAAGTTGTTGGTTCTGCAAGGATTTTATTGTATAAACCGAACGAAATCAAATCTGAAGAGATTATAGACCTTTCCAATGATATTATTTCATCTGCTGAAAGATTGCTCAAAATTACAGAAAATTTTTTGATTTATGTTAGAATTCAGTCTATTGCTTCTAACCCAGTGAAGAAACGTCAATTACTTGATAATCGAACTGATGAACCTTCTTCGGTTATGCTTGATATAATGAATTACGCTGCACATAAACAAGAAAGAACTGCAGATTTAGAAATTGGCAATTTAATCGATGAAATTACTATCAAAATGTCAACTGAAACTTTTCATAAAGTAATTGATGAAGTTTTTGATAATGCACTTAAATTTTCGAATATCGGTACAAAAATCAAAGTTGAAACTTGGATTGATGGTAAAATGTTCTTCATTACAATCCAAGATAAAGGTCGCGGAATGAGCAAAGAACAAATAAATAATGTTGGTGCTTATGTTCAGTTTGAAAGAACAATTTACGAGCAACAAGGTGTAGGATTAGGATTAGTAATAGCCAAAAGATTTGTTGAATTGCACGATGGAAAATTTTATATTGAAAGTGAAGAAGGATTAGGTACTAAAATTATGATGAGTTTTCATTTTCTTAAGTTATAATTTATAATATATCATTTTCTTATAACGTAAAAATTGCGTAAATATTGTGCTTTACTCAATAATTATTTTAAAAGTATATAAATCATTAATTGTAATAAAATAAGTATCTGATAGTAAGTTTTCATTATTCATTTAATATATTTTCAACTTTTTTTATATAAACTGTAACTTTTCAGCCTTTGATATTGTCTATATATTATTAGATTTTGTAAATTTGTAAAATCTATTTAATAAAAGATGGAGAACTAAAATATGAAAACAATATTACTAATTATATCAATAATGATTTTTGGTTTGTATTCTTGTGGTGATAAGGTAAGTTTGGCTTTTAATTTTCGGTAGCATTGGGTCTTGACCCAATGTCTTATTTTCTTTTTATTATGAACAAGGGGTTGCAACCCCTTGTTCATTTTTTCGATTATTTAATTAAAAAATCCTACCTAATCTTGATTGTAGTCATTGCTACTATTGCCAAAATTACTGCTACTATATAAAATCTACTTACAATTTTAGATTCGTGTATTCCAGATTTCTCAAAATGGTGATGGAGTGGTGCTATTTTGAAAAGTCTTTTGCCTTCGCCGTATTTTTTTCGAGTGTATTTGAAATAACTCACTTGCAAAATCACAGATACTGCTTCGGCAAAAAATATCCCACCCAGTACAGGTAATAAAAATTCTTTTTTAATCAAAATAGACAAACAGCCCAATGCTCCACCTAATGCCAAAGAGCCGGTATCACCCATAAAAATCTGTGCAGGATAAGAATTAAACCACAAAAACCCCAAACAGGCACCTACCAAAGCAGCAACAAAAATAGCCAATTCCCCAGCACCTTTGATATAAATAATATTCAAATAATTAGCAAAATTATAATTACCAGAAACGTAAGCCAATAATGCAAATGCAAGAGCAGAAATCCCCACAGTTCCAATCGCCAGCCCGTCCAATCCATCAGTCAAGTTAACCGCATTAGAAGTAGCAGTAATAATAAAAATCACAATCGGAAAATACATCATACCAAAATCAAATTGAACATTTTTCAAAAACGGAATAGTAGTCATTGTTTTGATTTTGTAGTAATTATCCGAAAATGCCTCAGGGAAAAAGTAAATCATAGATGCTACAAATAGTCCAATAGAAACCTGCCCTACAATCTTATAACGTCCAATTAGTCCTTTTGGTAATTTTTTGATTACCTTCAGATAATCGTCCAAAAAGCCGACCAATCCCATAAATGCTGTTGTAATTAAAATCACAATTATAAACATATTAGATAAATTCGCCCAAAGTAAAGTTGGAATCAGAAGCGAAGCAAGTACAATAAGCCCGCCCATAGTTGGAGTTCCTGCCTTAGAAACATGCAGACCTACAGATTGTAATTCTACTTTAGCTTGTTCGCCAATTTGTTTCCTTTTGATTAACTTAATGATTTTGGGTCCAAATACAAAACTAATCAATAATGCAGTAATCGCTGCCAAAGCCATACGAGTAGTAATGTATTGAAAAGCACCAAAACCAGGTGTATCAAAAGTTAAATCTATCCATCTTGTTAAAAAATAAAGCATAATAAATCTCAGTTTCTAATTATGTCAAAAAAAATTAAAGATATAAAACAAACAAATTTACGAAATCAAATTTGACTCTTTAAGGTAATTGATAACTTCTTCTAATCTATTACCACGCGACCCTTTAACTAATAATAATCTTCTTCCTATATATTCAATTCCATTATTTGAATTATCTGTATTCTTTGTTAATGGTATACTTAGAGTTTCAATCAAACTATTCGTCAAATCTACTTTATCATCAAAATATATAATTTTAGCCAAATCAGATGCCGATAACTCATCATTATCATTTATAGAATTAAAACTATTTACAAATTCATTTCCGTATAAATATACTAAATCACCTTGCTTAACTGCATTTTTGATTAGTTCAATATGCTCTTCAAATCCAGCAGCACCAAGTTCTAACATTTCACCCAAAACACAAATAGTTTGCGAATAATTGCTTTTCACTGACGCAACTGTATTCAGTGCTAATTCCATAGAAGATGGATTTGCATTATAGCAGTCATTAATTATAGTCAATTTATCAAATGAATTAGCTAATTTATAGTTTTCAATTCTCATTCTGCCATAATTTGAAGATTCATCTACCATAAATCCTTCAAGAGCAGCAATTATATCGGCGATTTCAATATCTAATCTATAACCAATTCCAAAAGCGACAATCGAAGCATAAGCATTACCCAAACCTACTACATTCAAGTTATATTCATAATTTGAGCCAGAGTGATCTAATTTTATATTTGCATACAAATTTTCGTCAAATTTAATAGTGGCAAGTAATTCAGAGACAGAATTAGTTCCATAAACCATTTTATTTTCAAATAAGCCGGCATATTTCAGTAATCTATCGTCATCGGCATTGATAAACGCATAACCAAGATGCTTGCGAATATATGCAAAAAGTGAAGTTTCCTCCATCTCTACGCCATCTAAATCTTCTAATATTTCTAAATGCTCTTTACCAATATTAGTAATTACACCATACTTTGGAGCCAAAATATTTGCTAAAGTAAAAATTTCACCATGCGAATTAGTAGCAATTTCAATTACAGCAGCCTGATGAGTTTCGTTCATACTCAATAGCATCAATGGAACACCAATTTGGTTATTGAAATTTTTGTACGTTGAGAGAACATTGTATTTTTTTGATAATACTGCTGTTATCATCTCTTTGGTCGTGGTTTTGCCATTAGAGCCAGCCACTGCCACCACAGGTATATTAAATTTCATTCTATGCTTATGAGCTAATAAGCCCAATGCTGCTAATGAATTATCGATTAAAATTAATGGTAAATTTGCGATTTTATCCAAATTAATTGACTTTTCAGCCAAATACCATGAAATATTAACTACAATTGCTACAGCACCATTTTGATGTGCTTCATAAACTTTGCTATGCGCATCAATTCGCTCACCAACTAAAGCAATAAATATATCGCCTTGTTTAACTTCTCTACTATCTGTAATTACTCTATTATTTGTAAAAATTTCGTCAATATTAAGTAGATTATTATATCCAAATAAT
>JBEICW010000248.1:0-5298 GCA_040383785.1 Ignavibacteria bacterium
CATAACTATATTAACATAAAGAAAAAAGATAAATTAAAAAAGATAAATTAAAAAAGATAAATATGCAAATTTCATTAGAAAACAGAAAAGCTATAGTTTGTGGAGCAACTCAAGGAATAGGCAAATCAATTGCTGAAATATTTGTTGAGTGCGGCGCTTCAGTAACAATAATTGCAAGAAGTGAAGAAAAATTAATTTCTACCAAAGCAGAATTACAAAGCAAAATAATTTCTGAAAATCAAACTATTGACTATATAGTTGTAGATTTTGATAATCCAGAGGATTTAAAAACTAAACTTTGTGATTACCAAAATAATACAAAATTTGCAGATATTCTGATAAATAATACCGGTGGACCTAATGCAGGTGCGGCACATAAAGCAGGTTTAGATGAGTTTGAAATCGCATTCAGAAGGCACTTAATTTGTAATCAAATATTAGTTCAATCTGTAGTAGAAGGTATGAAACAAAATCATTTTGGCAGAATAATAAATATAATCTCAACATCAGTTAAGCAACCCTTAGACAATTTGGGCGTTTCTAATACAATTAGAGGTGCGGTCGCAAATTGGGCAAAAACCCTTTCAAATGAATTAGGATTTTATAATATTACTGTAAATAATATACTACCAGGCGCTACTAATACCGAAAGATTAACCAATATTATCAAAAATAAATCAGCCAAAAGTAACGTAACCGTAGATTTGATTACTTATGATATGAAAAAAGAAATTCCACTAAATAGATTTGCAGAGTCCCGTGAAATAGCAATGGGAGCATTGTACCTTGCCTCTGAAATGGGTAGTTATGTAAACGGAATTAATCTACCAATAGACGGTGGTAGATTAGGTTGCTTATAAAATGAATTTTAGCATTTTTTCTTTACTTTTTTATCTTTTGGTAGTTCAAGCGTCTCGCTTTACAGAGAAAGCCCAAAAAATCTACCCCAAAAAATCTATCCCAAAAAGTGGAGGAGACTTAAAGAAATTATCTTGTAGGGATAGGCCTAGACCTGTTCCTACTTAGAAATCACATCTAAAGAACGAACATTTCGCTAATCGAACTTACAATTACCGAGATAATCTAGTTTTTTACAACAAAAAAATCCACCTCAACAATTTTTAATTCTTAGATTTGAAGATGGTGCAAGAAAAAGAAAATAATACGAAGTATGTTCATTTTCGAAACCATAACAATTAATCAAGATTTTTATAAATAATAAATGATAAATAATAAATAATAACCCTAAAAATTGAATTGTTTATATAATATTCTTATATTTGTAGGTATATCAACTTAATAAAACTTAAATATATAAATAAATAAAAATGACAAATAGATTAATTCTTTTTTTAATATTGTTTTTTGTTATGATTTCTAATAGTTTTTCTCAAATAAAAGAATTAAATTTAGGTTTAAAATTTCAAAAAACTAATGAACTATATTATGAAAATGGTATAGGCATAGAAGTAGGTTTGGATAGTTCTATTACTGAACAATTATCTATAGGATTGAGTTGTCTTACTTCGCGTTTGGGTTCTGCGATAAGCTCCAATGCAATCAAACAAGACCAATTCTTAATAAATACAACATATTATTTTTATAAAGAGAGTTCATTACAGCCAATAACAAGACTAAATATTGGATATATAAAAGCAGACTTTGGTTCAAATTTATTTAATGAAATTGACAATGATATGATGTTATTATCATTAGAAGGAGGTGTATCTTATAAATTCAGTTTCCCACTGAAAATTATTGCAACTACTGGTTTAAATTTAAATACAAGTGATGGAATGAGTGGATTGGGAACAGTTTATCCATTATTTTTTCAATTTAACATATTTTGGGACTTATACAAATGAAAAAGTATTTAAATATTACTCAGATTTTCAAGATATTTTTTGTATTTACTGTTTTACTTCCAATAATTTCTTGCAATGATAACCCAACAATTTCAGATGATTTATTAGATGGGAATGTAATTTTTGACCCATCAATATACAAACCGGAAGAATATCTAATTTCTTACTCCAAACCGAACCCAACTGAAGAAGAAAAGAATTTCCCAGTATTAATAGCAGTTCATGGCTATAGCGCCTCTACTTTCGAATGGAATGAATTTAAAACTTATATAGATGACTACAATAGTAATATAAATAGAAGTGATATTTTAATATCACAAGTATTATTAGGTGGTCATGGACGCACATATCAAGATTTCAAAAATGCAACTTGGCAAGATTGGCAAAAATCCATCAAAGATGAATATGAAAGATTGGTAAATGTAGGTTATAAAAATATTAATTTAATTGGCTCTTCCACAGCTTGTCCATTATTTTTGAATTTAGTCAAATCTGGATATTTTAATGATAAAATTAGACCAACAACTGTATTGATGATTGATCCAATTGTGATAGCATCATCAAAATCTCTATCTTTGATTAGATTATTAGGACCAATGATTGGTTACGTAGAAAGTGATTTATCTGAAATTGAAAAAAAATATTGGTACACATATCGCCCACAAGAAACATTACAAGAACTACAAAACCTTTTAAATCAAACAAGAAAAGACTTAGAAGATGGAATTACAATGCCAGATAAATCGATATTGTTTATTTATAAATCAAAAAAAGATAAAGTTGCAGAACCAGTTGGTGCCGTTATGATTTATAATGGAATAAATGGATATAAAGATGTGCAAATATTAGATTCTGAGATTCATGTTGTTACAAGACTTGATGGTCGAAACAATGTAACTCAAAAAGATAGAGATTTACAAAATTACGTATTTAATGATATAGTTAGAACAATTAATGGCGAAAAATTTCTAAGAAAGTAATTTAAATAAAAACGGAAAAATACGTATTTTTGATAATATTTAAGATTAGAATAAAAATAATAAAAATAAATGCCCGAATTGAATAATATACAAAATGAAAATACCAAAGAATTGCATAGAAATCACGAAGAAGTGATTGAAAGGGAATTTTCTGCAATTATGGATAGAGGAAATGAAATAGAAGATAATACTACGGGCGAAATTGGTGATGAAATTAAATTCAATCAATTATTGCTCGAAAAAATTAATGGCTTGCCAGCAAAGCCAGGGGTTTATCAATACAAAAATCGAGCAGGTAAGATAATTTATGTTGGAAAAGCAATTAAACTCCGCAATAGAGTAAAATCGTATTTTCTGAATGGAAAAATTTTTGATGCAAAAACCAAAGCACTCCGCAAGCATATCTACGATATGGAATATATCATTACAGATACAGAAACCGAAGCCCTAATACTTGAAAATACGCTTATAAAGGATTTAAAACCTAAGTATAATATTTTACTCAAAGATGATAAAACTTACCCTTATATTCGCATTACAAATGAGTATTATCCAAGGATATTTAGCACACGAACATTAATAAAAGATGGCTCAAAGTATTTTGGTCCATTTACCGATTTGAAAGGTATGAATAATGTATTAACTACATTACGAAAAATATTCAGATTCCGTAGTTGCGAGATTAATATCACTTCCGAAACTATTTCTAACCAAAAGCATAAAGTTTGCTTGGATTATCATATCAATAAATGTGATGGACCTTGCGAAGGTAAAATAAGCAGTAGTAGATATAACGAATATGTCAAAAATGCTCAAAATATCATAAATGGGAATACGCGAGAATTAGAGCAAAAGTTAGAAGCATTGATGACTGAATTGGCTGAAGATTTAAAATTTGAAGAAGCAAATGCAATTAAATATAAGTTGCTTTTAGTCAAAGAATATTCTTCTAAGCAGAAAATTGTAACAACTGATTTGATTGATAGAGATATAATTGGGCTTTATATTCAGGACGAAATGTGCTGTTCATTGGTTTTCAAAATTCGCGAAGGAAAGTTGATTGGTAAGCGTCATTTTATATTTCATAATGTAATGGATTCCGATGCAGAGGAACTAATTGGTCGAACACTTCAAGCGTGGTATAGCGAAACAGACTTTATACCAAGTGAGATATATTTGCCGAATGATTTTGAAGATATTGAGCAAGTTAGCAAATGGTTAGCAGAGAAAAAAGGCAGAGCTGTAAATATTCAAATTCCGAAAATTGGCGATAAAAAAAAGCTGATTGATATGGCAAATAAAAATGCCGAGTTTATTCTCAAAGAGGAGATTTTGGCTCTTGATAGACGTGAGCAGGTAATTCCGCGTGCTGTACTTTCATTGCAAAGGGATTTGCGACTTGCCAAGCCACCACAAATTATTGAATGTTTTGATAATTCGCACATGCAGGGGAGCGAGTTAGTTTCGTCTATGGTGAGATTTGTAGATGGCAAACCAAAAAAATCGGAATATCGCAAATATAAAAACAAAACTGTATTGAGAAATGACGACTTTGCAGCAATGAGGGAAGTGGTTTTTCGTAGATATAGCAGAATAATCGAGGAAAATGAACAAGGAATGGCGAATGCTACAAAAATGCCAGATTTGATAATGATAGATGGTGGAAAAGGTCAATTATCGTCAGCTTTTGAGATAATCAAAGAATTGGGATTAGACAAAAAAGTAATAGTTATCGGTCTTGCAAAAAGATTAGAAGAGGTGTTTTTTCCTTACGAAAGTGAAGCGGTATTGCTACCAAGAACATCAAGTTCATTGAGATTAATACAGCACGTAAGAGACGAAGCCCATAGATTTGCAATTACATTTCATCGAAGTTTAAGGGACAAAAGAACTCTGCAAACCGAATTAACGGAAATAAAAGGATTAGGCAAAAAAACCGCCGATACTCTACTCACAGAAGTAGGCTCTGTCCGTAGAATATTAGAATTAGATGACGAAGAACTAAGCAAATATCTAAACCAAAAACAAATAGCAGCCCTCAAAGAACATTTTAAAGAGAAGATAGTGGAGGGGGAGGAAGAGTGATTTTGAATATATATATTGAGATTTTATGAAAGACAAATTAAAAAATACATTGATTTTTTTGTTATTATTAAGCAATACTTTAATTCTATATTATTGTTTTATAGATAATTCAGTAAAAATAGAAAATAAAGAAAAAACAGAAGATAAGTGGTCATTAATTGAGAAAAAAGATTATAATATTCCTATTTATTTTAAAGGTTTTTATTCATATGATGATTTAAATTACTTTTATTATACAAATATAAATGAAAATAATAAAAATTACAATATATTTAAAATTACAGGAAATAAAAACTTAATGAATAATATAAGTAATGACATCGAATTGAGTTATGATATAAAAGTCTTGACTCAATTCAAATATGATA
>JBEICW010000249.1:0-5296 GCA_040383785.1 Ignavibacteria bacterium
GTATTTTTAATATCAGAATTAACGAATTAAACAAATTATTCGTAGTTTTAATATTTTCTTTATTGTCAATTAACACAGTAAAATCTCAATCTAATTTACATTCTAATTTACAATCTAATTCTGACCCAATACAAAACCAAAATACACTTCAAAATGCTTCTTTTAATGAAGATAGTATTAGATTAAGCAATCGGATTGGTATTAATTTATTTTATGGATTATATACCAATACTACAGACTTTGTAAAAATTCCAAATACCCTAAATTGCTGCTCAAAGTTTTTGGGTGATAATGGTAGCGGAATGTCTATTAATGGATATTATGAAAAACCATTATCTTTAAATTATGGTCTGGGTGCTAAATTAGGATGGAGTTATTCTAAAAATGAATTTTCTGAAACTGAAAATCAACTAATTTTGGTAAATGGCGAAGAGCAAAATGGCGAGTTTAATTACAATCTAAATTCAACACTAAATTTCATTGATTTACAACCTTACTTTTATTATAATCCAATCAAAAATCTAAATACTTATGTAAGCATTGGTATGAGTTATAATTTATCAAGCACTTATGCACAATGGGAGCAAATTGGAGATAATACCAATGGGGTATTTAAAGATACTGAAAGTAAAATTCGTAATCCATTTAATGGTGAAATAAGCAATATAAACTCATTAATTTCTAATTTAGGATTTGGTATTTCTTATGAATTTCAAGCAAACAAAAAAAATACTTTGAGAATTGTACCTGAGTTTAATTTTAGATATAATTTGGGTAATGTAATCAAAGATAGCATTTGGAATCAATATAGTTTAAATTTTGGGATTGGGGTCAAATATTATAATTATAAA
Organism: Ignavibacteria bacterium; assembly: GCA_040383785.1. GTDB lineage: Bacteria > Bacteroidota > Ignavibacteria > Kapaibacteriales > UBA2268 > JBDNHS01. The sequence goes on from JBEICW010000249.1 coordinate 852, forward strand.
GATTATAGAATGCCGCCACCGCCACCAGCTCCACCCAAAGACCCGCCATTTGTTGTGGATTTGCCTAAATTAGTTTCTCCACCAAAACTATCAGCGGACTTAGTTGCCAAAGATATTGACAGTTTGGGTAATATGAATGAAACGACTGGAATTAAGGTCGAAGACTTTATAAATACAAGTCTAAAACCACTGCTAAATTATTTATTTTTTGACTATAATTCATCAGAATTACCACAAAGATATGTAACTTTAAATAATGAAGATGTTGATAAATTTAATATTGATAAATTAATAAATCTTGATATTATCAACACTTATTATAATGTACTGAATATCGTTGGGTATAGATTAAGACAAAAGGAAAATGCAAAAATTACATTAATTGGCTGTAATTCCAATTTAAATGACGAAAAAAATAACTTAGAATTATCGAAAAAAAGAGCCGAAACTATCAAAAATTACTTTGTTCATACTTGGAATATCGAAGAAAATAGAATAAATATTGAATCCAGAAATCTACCCAAACAAGCCTCTAAATCAGAAGATATAAATGGTCAGTTTGAAAATATGAGGGTAGAAATAATTTCAGATGATGAAGAAATTTATGAGTCTTTAATTGCGATTGATACAGTTAGGTCGGTTTACCAAAAGAAAATTAGGTTTATTTCTAATATTAAATCCGAAGCCAATGTCAAAAAAATTGACTTAACCCTACTACAAGATAATAAAGAAATAGTTGGCTATAATACCAATATGAATGATACAATTAGCTATTTTAGTTGGGATTGGGAAATAAATGAAAAATTCAATATTTTGAATACTAATCCAATCAATTATCAGATAATTATTGAAGATGAATTCGGACAGGTATTCAAAACTAAAAAGCAAATTTTGCCAATAGACCAGATTTCTGTTGATATTAAGCGACTTGAAAAAATCAAAGATGTGGTTTATGAAAATTATAGTTTAATACTATTTGATTACGGAAAAACTGAACTCGCCAGCGAACACAAAAAAGTGGTGGATTTCGTAAAATCAAGAATTAGCCCAAATGCAAAAGTGAAAATTATTGGTTATACCGACTCTATGGGCGAAGATAATATCAACGAAAGGATTTCTACGCAAAGGGCAAAAGTTACATACAAACGATTAGATATTCCAAAAGCAGAATTTATCGGCAAAGGCGAAAAAGACTTGTTATTTGACAATACACTCCCAGAAGGTAGATTCTACTGCCGTACAGTAGTAATCAATGTAGAAAATATTGTGGAGTAATATAGAACAAGGGGTTGCAACCCCGTGTTCTATAAAAATTCTAATTCACTACCACTTTCACAGTTTTGGTATTATTGCCGTGCTGGATTTTTATTAGGTATGTACCTTTTGGTTGACCAACGCAATTCCATTTAATGTTGCCACTCCATTCGTTTAGTTTTTCAAGGATTAGGTTTTCTTTACCAGAGACTTTATTGCCTGTGATGTCAAATACTGCGATTTCAGAGTTATCTTCTATATCTATTCTGCTATCCCAATAAAACTTCGCTGTTACCTCGCTTACAGTTGGGTTAGGGTATGGTGGCAATGTGTAAAGGTAGTTCACTTCCTCTATGTTTTCTGTTAAAGACATTTCAATATTTTCGTCAATATCCCATATTTTATATATATTTCTTGGATTATTTTTATCACTATAAATAGTAAAAATATTTTTATTCTTTATTATTATTTCGCTTAATATTGTCCCTTCAAATTCATAGAATTTCCAATTTTTTGTATCAAAATTCGATTCATTCAAATAATATATTCGATTGTCTAAAATTAAATAGTAAGTCCAGCTATCATAATAAATTTTGGAATTATAAATATTTAATTCATTTTCATCATTTAAATCAATTATATTTAATAATATAGATTCGTAAGTACTTAGATTAAATATCTCAAAATAAAGTTTATTATTAAAAAAATCAAAATAAACAAATGACAAATAGTCTATATTTTTTATTTTAAGTTTGTTTGAATATATTAATTCTGAATTCAATCTCTCTAATACCCTTTTCCAACTATCTCCTTTATCTTGACTTAAATTAATTGATGTTAATTGATTATTATTTTCACTTGAAATAAAAATAAAATCATTTTCATTAATAATATGTAACTTTTTTATATCATAATCAAGGACGTTAATATTTTTCAAAATATTAACATTGCTATCTAAAACTAAAAAATCTTGAATTTGATTTGTATATTTTCTAATATAGTAATATTTATTATTAAATTTCAAAAAATCAATAACTTGGAAAACATCATTATTTAATTTACTATCTGAAATAATATTTATAATTGTGTCATTATTTTTAGAAATTGAATATAAAACATCTTTTTCATCTTTTGAATTAGAGTCAAGAGCTTTTGTAACTAAACCGTTACCAAATAAATAAATTGTATCATTTGATATATTAATATTTCTAATATTTTTTGATGAGGCAAACAGCTTATTTCCAATTATTGAGGTATCAAAAAAAGATTGAAATGTAACACCATTGTCATTACTAAAGTTTAAAAACTTTTTATAACTATTTTCATTTCCTGAAATTAGAAAAATACTATCATTACTAAATATAGGTAACTCAGCATCAAATGGTGTAAAACTTGTCATCTCAGATATGATTTTTGTTTGCAAATTTGTTACATTCTCTTCAATCTTAGCAATAGCTATAAATTTAGAAACTCCCACAATGATTAATTTATTATTCAACTTTATAGCAGATTTAATCAATGACTTATCCCTAAGTTTGCTATCACTTATTTTTGAATTATATTTTAATCCTAACGAGTCAACATCTCCATTAGATCTTTTGGTATTAATATAAAAATTAATATTTGTATTTAAGGTGCTTTGCTGACCCATAAACAAAAGTTCATTACTATTTTCTATAGGAATTAATAATTCTCCAGCACCATTTATTAATTTTACAAAAGTTTTAAAATCTTTTGTTTTATATATTGAATTCTCTAAGTAAAAGTACAAATATTCACCATCAGAGTGAAGCCAATAAGACGAAAATATGAAATTAGGTGCTTTATTGTAAAGTAATAATGTATCTATAATATCTAAATTATCATTATATTTTATCACTTTTAGCTCATTAATTGTAGCATAAATGTATCCTTGAAATTCTTCTAAATATCTATCGTGCAATATTTCAATGTTAAATAAATCAATCGCAACATTATTTATTAAATTCAAATTTAAATCTACTTTTATTAATCGATCAGTATTTCTTAAATAAAAATAATTATTATAAAATACAAAACTGTGAAAGTTAATTAAATTCAAATTTTTATATTTTAACTCATTTTCAAGATTATAATCCCAAACACTAACTTGTCCATCATCACAAAAGAAATATATATTATTATCTACAAAATATGACTTTTTGATTATTCCACTTTCGAATATTCTTTTTTGTTCCCATGTAATACCTTCATCTTTACTCGATAAAATACTACCATAATCTCCATAACAAATTATATAATTTTCATCTGCAATTACACCATTAAAATTGATTAATAATGGAGTAAAGTTTGGTTTTGCAAAACATATATTATTATTTCCAGAAATTGAAAATATAATAAAAAGAATAAAACAAAATTTAACAAATCTCATCACTTTACTCCAAATTAAGTTTTAAGTTAAAATTTAAAATATTAATCACAGTTGGTAACCACTCTAAAGCATGAAGATGTTTGACCTGGTCCAATTGTATTTATAGGATCATATTCTACAAATTCACATTCTGGATTCCCATAAATTGTATATGTTACATTTGATAATATTCTTGGGGGATTTGAAACTAAATCAATACATCTTTCATATACTGTTAAACAATAAGCTTCATCGTCACATGGTTCATATACAATTTGTAATTGATTATTTGGAAGTGATATTTTTTTAACTTTCCAGCAAATTGGTTGCTTTATCCTTGTATTTTTAGGTGGTATAGGAGGTGTACCATCACATGGTTGTAACTCGCACAACTGTTCAAATTCATTTGGTGTACCTATATTTTGCATCAATTGCTCTATAACTTGTTGTGTTGTCAATGTTGGACTTGTTGCACAACTTGTATTTACTTTTCTTATTGGGTTTGTTGGTGATAGTATTATCCAATTATCTCCACCAGATATTGGGCAGGTATAACACAAATCTACTTGAAATTCACATCCATTTACCCAATAAGTTTTTGTAACAGAAGAGTAACCTGGAGGACATTGCCCCTTCCCTTCTTCCAAATTCATTCCAAAGACTGAGATTAGTAATACTGCAATAAGCAATATCCTATTAGAAATTATATTTTTTAACATAATTTTTCCTTTTTATTTATTTTTAATATTTAATTTAGTAATTTCCTTATTTATTTACCTTTCATATTATCTCTTATATATCA
>JBEICW010000250.1:0-5269 GCA_040383785.1 Ignavibacteria bacterium
AATTTGGTTACTGGCTCAACAGATAATATAGCACATTTATTTGGCAATCCAAAGTTTCAATTTGTGAAATATGATGTTACAGAATATATCCATGTAGAAGGTAAATTAGATTATATTTTGCATTTTGCCTCTCCTGCCTCTCCTATTGATTATCTAAAATTACCTATCCAAACTTTGAAAGTAGGGTCATTGGGTACTCATAAAACATTGGGCTTAGCAAAAGCAAAGAATGCGAGATATTTGATTGCATCTACTAGCGAAACTTATGGCGATCCATTGGTACACCCACAACCAGAAACGTATTGGGGTAATGTGAATCCTGTTGGATTTAGAGGTGTATATGATGAAGCAAAAAGATTTGCCGAAGCAATGACAATGGCTTACCATAGATATCACAACTTAGATACTAGAATAGTTAGGATTTTTAATACTTATGGACCTCGAATGAGGGTAGAAGACGGTAGAGCAATACCTAATTTTATCAATCAAGCACTTCATAATCAGGACATTACTGTTTATGGTGATGGCTCTCAAACTCGTTCTGTTTGTTATGTTGATGATTTGGTAGAGGGTATTTATAGACTATTGATGTCTAATGAAGTTATGCCCGTTAATATTGGAAATCAAGACGAAATTACGATGTTAGATTTGGCTAAAGAAGTTTTGAAATTAATTCCAGATTCAAAATCAAAAATTATTTTTGAAGATTTACCAGCCGATGACCCTAAAATCCGCCAACCTGATACAACAAAAGCAAGAGCAATTTTGGATTGGTCAGCAAAAATTGATAGAAGTACTGGATTGGAAGCAACTATCAAAGATTTTAGAAATAGATTAGGTTTGTAATTTTGGATATAAATTTAAACCATAAAAAAGTTCAAAAAATAATTAAGGCAGTTTATTATAAAATTGCCTTTTTGTTATTGTTATGTTTTATCTTATTTTCTCAAAATACTAAATCTATGGTTTTAGATTCTAATCTAATTACAAATAATCAAGTGCAAGAAATTGAAAAAGTGGAAGTAAAACCAGATACATTGGAGTATTTGAGTTTACCTGAAGAAATATTTGCAGAAGACACTGGTTTAGGTGTTTTAGTTTCTGGAGGAGTTAGAGTTTCTACACTCAAAAATTACTCAGAAAATGTAGATAATTTAGTAGGTTATGGCGTTTTTGATTTTGGGGTAATTTTCGAAAAAACATACTATATTGGCGTTTCTGTGAATAATCTTAGTTTTGCGAAAATTGAGTCCAATTTTATTGACGACAATTATAAAACTCGCCCTTTATTGACAATTGAATATTATGGTATTGAATTAGGTACAGTAATTTACAATATGGATAATTGGAAAGTGCATTTGAATAGTATCTTTTCATCTGGATTGATTGAATATAGAACTCAAAGTAATTTAATAAATACCGGAACTGACCCAATTATTGAAATAGATTATGGTAAAGATGATTTTATTTTGATTGAACCAGAGATTGCATTAAGTTATAATCCAACCAATTGGGCAAGAATTTTAATTGGAGCATCTTATAGATTGCCAATTAATTTAAACTATACTTACCAAACTGAAGTTTATAATGATAGCAATTTATCTGGAATTAATACTTTTATCAAACTTCAATTTGGCGATTTGTGGTTTTAAAAAAAGATAAATTATTTTTTTATTTAAATCATTATGAAAGCAGCAATTAGAAACCAATATGGGTTACCAAAATCAATAGAAATTCAACATATACCTACGCCTAAACCCAAACCAAATGAGCTTTTAGTTAAAGTGAAAGCAAGTACCATTAATAGAACTGATGTTGCGATTTTAACCGGTCAGCCATTTATAATGAGATTATTTACTGGGTTGTTTGCTCCCAAACTAAAATCTACAGGTACAGATTTCGCAGGGATAGTAGAAGATGTTAGTTCAAATGTATCTAATTTTAAAGTTGACGAAAGGGTATTTGGTTTTGATGACCAAGGGATTGGAAGCCATCGAGAATTTTTCACAATTGATGCTAATAAACCAATCTCAATTATTCCGAGTAGTTTTGATTTTAATCAAGCAGTGGCATCTTTAGAGGGAGTTCATTATGCTTTTAATTTTTTAAATAAAGTCCAAATTTCAGCAAAATCTAAAGTGCTTTTGATTGGTGGAACTGGTGCAATTGGCTCCGCAATGATGCAAATTGTAAATGATATTGGAGCAGATTTAATAGTAGTTTCTGGCACAGATGGCATAGACTTAGTTAAAAAGCTTGGAATTTAAAAAGTAATAGATTATCAAAAAGTAGATTACATCTCTGAAAATATTAAAGGTGGAATTAAGTACGATTTTGTATTTGATTCATTAGGTAAAAGTTCATTTGGTAAATGTAAAGCAATAATGACTGAAAACGGAATTTATACATCGTCTGAATTAGGTGATAATTCTGAAAACATATTTTATGTATTATTTACACCCTTACTTTCATTACTGAAAATTAGTACTCAAAAAGTAATTTTCCCAATCGCAAGTAATATTAATAGGTCAATTGAATTTATCAAAAAAATGATAAACCAAGGCAAATTTACACCATTAAGAGATAGAACTTATCCAATTGATCAAATTTCAGAAGCATTTGAATATGTAATTTCTGGTCAAAAGTTAGGAAACGTAATAATTACATTTGAGTAGTGTTTTATAAAGTTATTTTAATTTTCTAAAATACTAAACTTTCAAACTACTTTCTTTTTTCTCGCTTTTTGAAGAATGCTCTCAATGGCAAAATATAATTGTCTTTTGTTTGTATTTGGATTACATCTAATTTGGATTTTTTGCTTGATTCTGCCAAATAATTTTGGTAACTTAGCCAATTATTACGATAAATTTCACGGATTTTTTTGCTTGAAGTATCCAAAAGCAACTCATTACCATTTTCCAAATCTCTTACATTAATTAATCCAACATTTGGCAATTCTGCTTCTAATTTATCATAAATCTGTACTAAAATTGTATCGTGCTTTTTGGCAGCAATTTTCATAGCATCAGAATAACCTTTGTCCATAAAATCGGACATTACGAATACAATCGCTCTTTTTTTGACAGTATTTGTAAGATATTTTAGAGCAACACCTACATCAGTTTTTTTTGATTCTGGTTTAAATTCTAATAGTTCACTTATTATTCGCAAAATATGTTTTTTGCCTTTTTTGGGTGGAATAAATTTTTCTACTTTATCAGAAAAAAATAAAACTCCAATTTTATCATTATTTTGCATTGCTGAAAAAGAAATCACCGCACATAATTCGACAATTAATTCACGTTTAAATCTTACATCTGTTCCAAATGACTCCGAAGCCGACATATCCACTAATAATATAACAGTTAATTCGCGTTCTTCTTCAAATATCTTAATATGAGTTTGATTGGAGCGAGCTGTTACATTCCAGTCTATAGCACGTATATCGTCACCAAAACTATATTCCCTCACTTCCGAAAAAGCCATTCCTCGACCTTTGAAACTGGAGTGGTAATCGCCCGAAAATATATCTTTTGATAGCCCTTTTGTTTTAATTTCTATCTTTCTAATTTTTTTGAGAAGTTCTGTAGTTTCCATATTTAATTTTTTTTTGTACTTTTTAATTTATAGTAACGTAGAATTTTCTTAATTTATTTTATTTAAAATGTAAAAAATAGAATAAGTTTATTTTTTTGATAATATTTTAGTGATTTTTGTAAAAATTTAAGATTTTTAAATACAATTATGTGTTAAATAAATGGCATCTGTTCGTAATAAATATTTTGATATATGCTTTAAATTATCTAATAATAACAATGTAAAATCTGTTATTGGCTATTCTTTTGTCATATTTTTGATATTCTGCTCATTATTTGAAAATTCTATTGCAAATGACTCAAATCCTTATACAATTAAATTAATTAAAGAAAATAATCAAAAAGTATATTTATCTGAAATTAATTCTGAAAACAACAATCTACTAAATACCACTACTAAATATATTTTTGTAGAAAATGATTTGATTTATAATAAATCAATAATTAAATTATATAACAAACAAATCGATAATACATTTTTTGAAATAAATAATAAAAATAGTAAGCTTATATTAGTAAAGTCTCAAGAATTATTAGGTTATCAATTTCTTGGATTATTACACCAAAGTAAAAGGTATGGATATTATCTATTTTTAACTGGTGAGGACAATAATTATTGCCTAACCAGATTAGATAAAAACTTAAAATTGATTAGTAATCAAAAAATATTACCAAGAACTCAATCGCTTACCGATAATATAAAATATAAAGTGACCAAAGATTATGATTTAAATAATTTGTATCTTCTTATAGAAAATTCCCTTATTTCGATTGATTACGCCTCAGAAAATATTGCATTTGAAGTAATTGATAATAACGTAGTGCAAATTTCTGATAATTCAATAAAAAACTTTGTAGTGTATGCTAAAGAAAATGGTAATTTCTTAAATTTGATATCATTAAATAACAATATCAAATCTGAATTAACAAAAATTGATTTTGGTTATAATATCAAAATTGCAATAGAGAAGTCTAATGAAAATACTGAAGAAAGTAAAAATCTTGACAAAAGTTCAGACAGCGATACCTACTGTTACGTTTTAAATGGTTTTGCAAATAGTGTTTTGCTAAATGTAATTAAGATAAATAATGAAAAGTTGGAAACAAAAAATGATACGAATAATCGTAAATCTGCAATAGCTAAAGTTAGAAAAGAATGGCTTCAAGGTAATATCAAAGATTATAATTTTATATTAAACAATAATTCTCTAAATTTACTTAATTTATCATTTGAAGATTCTAAGCAAAAAATAATACTCAATAAATTTGTAAATACTCAAAATAACAGGAGTTTAGAAGTAATTAGCAAATATGAAAATGAATATAAATTATCAGAAATTAAAGATATTAAAATCTATGACAACAAAATTCTAATTGTTACCCAAAATTCTCTTTTGATGTATAGTTTGGATTTTGATTTATTAGCAGAAGATTATTTTAATATTAATTTACAATCTTTACCAATAGACAAGCAAAATACTGAGCATTTTTATATGCAATCTTTCGATAATCAAATAGTAATTAATTATAATAAGAAATCTTATATTTTTGAATTATCACGCAATAATTTCTGGTATTTTAATAGATTATACAATGACATAGGTAAGTATATACTGCCATTAATTGTAATACTAATTTTATATATACTTTACCGGAAAAATAGAAAAAATAGT
>JBEICW010000251.1:0-5251 GCA_040383785.1 Ignavibacteria bacterium
ATTTTTCAATTATTAAGAAATCTAAATTACAAAGCAGATATAAGTTTTAGCAAATATTGCATTGGATTAATATTAACTGGGGAAAATGTAAAATATAATTTATTCAAACCCACATTATTACAAATCGAAAAAGTAGCTAAAAATTACTAATAAAATTACTAAAAGTAAATTAAGTTATATAAAACAAAAAATTGAAATATGAAAGATAGTCTTTTAACATATCCACCAAGCCATGAAATAATAAACAGTTTTTTGAATATACCAATCCTGAATGAAAATAATCTATATTTATTACTTTTTAAATTTGGTATAAATTTATTATTTTTGTTTATAATTGCACATTTGATTTATTTCCCACTACGTAAAAATCGAAATTATTTATTTACACTTTATATTTTTAATATAATAATATTTTTGGTTTGTTTTATTTTTAACAATTCAGCTCTAAGTTTGGGATTTGCTTTTGGAGTTTTTGCCATTTTTTCTTTATTACGTTTTAGGACTATGAGTCTACCTCTCAAAGAAATGACTTACTTTTTTATTTCAATTAGTTTGGGTATAATTAATTCACTTAGTGCTCAAACTGTTAGTTTGGTTGAATTAATTGCAACAAATATAATTATTTTAACAGTAACTTTCTTTTTGGAAAAAGTGGGTGTTAAAAATGAAAATGCAAAGTTAATTGTATATGAAAAAATTGACCTGTTAAAACCTCAAAATCATCCACTACTCATTAATGACCTTAGGGAGAGAACTGGTTTAGATATACATAGATTTGAAATTGGTGCAATCAATTTTCTGAGAGATACCGCTGAAATAAAAGTATTTTATAATAGTATGAGCGACCAAAGTTTCGAAAACATTGATGATAATGATAGTGATGATTAATTTTAATACACAATAATTACGCACTAAATACGTCATAAGTTAATGATAAATTATTAATTGTAAATGGTTAATGATTTGTAGAAAGTTCATTGAAATATAAAAACAAGCAAAAATCGTGAAATATCGTGAAGTTTTTGGTAAAAAATGGTCAAAAGAGTTTAAAGATGCAGAATATATTAGACTAAAATCTAAACACGAACTAATTTTCCACAATATTCTAATAACTTTCTATTTTAATTAATAACCTTCTAAAGAAATTTCAACCAAATTTCTTTAATTTGCATTTCTAAAAACTGAAAAACAAAAAAATAAAATTTAAAAATGTCTCAAGAATTTGTAGTTACAGCACGAAAATGGAGACCTCAACAATTTAAAGATGTTGTAGGACAAGAGCATATTACTCAAACTTTGCAAAATTCTATTCGCACAGGCAGAGTCCACCATGCAAATTTATTCTGCGGACCAAGAGGTGTGGGCAAAACCACTACAGCTCGTATTCATGCAAGAGCATTAAATTGCCTAAATCCACAAAACTTTGAACCCTGCAACGAATGTGAGTCTTGTTTGGCGATTCTAAGCAATACTTCTATGGATGTGATAGAAATTGATGGTGCATCTAATAATAGTGTTGATGATATACGAAAACTAAGAGAAAATGCTAAGTATCCCCCATCTGTTGGTAAATATAAAATGTTTATCATAGATGAAGTTCACATGTTATCTACTTCGGCTTTTAATGCCCTATTAAAAATCCTTGAAGAGCCACCAAAACATTTATTATTTGTTTTTGCAACTACAGAATCTCACAAAGTTCCTGCTACTATAATTAGCCGTTGCCAAAGATTTGATTTCCGTAGAATGGAAATCGAAAGTATTGTAAATCAATTAAAATATATTTCATCAAAAGAAGGAATTACAATTGATGAAGCGTCATTGGTAACTATTGCCAAAAAAGGCGATGGCTCAATGAGAGATAGCCAATCGATTTTTGATAGAGCAATCGCATTTTGTGGTAAAGATGTAAAATTTACAGAATTAGCAAACTCACTTCACTTGATTGATGAAGAATTTTATTTCAAAATTGGTAAATATATCAAAGATAAATCTATTGGAGAATTATTTTTATCAATTAATGAAATAATGAATAAGGGCTATGACCTTACCGAATGTTTAAGAGGTTTGATCGAATATTACCGAAATATCCTAACAATCAAAGAAACTAACAATCAGAAGTTAATCGATTCAACTGAAGATTATGTCCGTAGATATAAGTCAGAAGCTGATACAATTCCTAGAGGTGATATTCTTAGATATATCAATTATTTAATAATTACTGAAAAAGAAATAAAGTTTGCTGCCCAACCTCGTATAAAGTTTGAATTAGCATTAGTACAGTTGGCTTCAATGAATTCAGTTCTTGAAATTGAAGTATTGATTAATGAATTAAAACAACTAAAACAGTTTATTGCTGATGGAAATTTAGGACAAATTGAGTTAGGAACTTCTGATTTGACAACTTCAAATAATGAAGTTGAAAAAAAAAAACTTTGAACTAATTGATAATAATACAGAATCTAAAGCAATTGAATCAAAAGTTGAAAATAATACCACAAATTTTATAAATGAAGAAATTGTTTCTCATCCTATTGTAATTGAGAGTATTACAAATCAAGTTTTAGAGCCAAAAGTTAATTATCCAAATGTTAATTATCCAAAAGCTGCTGAAATAATAACAGAATTAAAAAAAACACCAATTGCTTTAACACAAAGTATTCTCAACCAAAAGTGGAATGATTTAGTTATAAATAGAGTTTTTACATCTGCAAATTTGTCCAGTTTGAATGATTGTAGGGTTTTATTAGTTGAAAATCTTTTAGGTGAAACTGAAATTAAAATAATAACCGATAGTCCATTTTATATGGATGTTTTCAAATCTAAAAGAACTGAAATCAATGAGTTAATTATTTCACACATTGCCCCAAATGTTAGTGTTTCGTTTGAATGTAATGAAGAAGCACACACTTCATTAAGTAATGACTTCGTTACAAATAATTTTAGAAATAATCCAGTAAAAGAATCTACAAAAGAACTTACAAAAGAAATAAGTATAAAAGAAAATAATTTACAAAATATCAATATAAATAATATTGAACAAAAATTTTCGCAAAATGAAAATTACCCTCAATATGATGAATATTCTATAATTGTTGAAAAACCATTTGAATTAATGAATAATGATAGCGGTCATGTTAATATTAATCAAAATAGCTTTAATCAAAATAATTCAAATCAAAACTCAATTAATTCTAACAATGATGAAATTTCAAATGGAATTAGCCACCCAAATATTCTTAAAAGTAAAGAAATCGACAAAAGCAAACTAAATTTTCTAGAAAAATTTATTGTTGAAAAATTTAATGCAGATATGATAATTGAATAATTGTTAGTGGTTAATGGATAATGGTTAATGGTTAAAAAGAAGAACTTGAACTTAAATTTTGTAAACATTTGTTTATTAGTTTAAATTTTATCATAAATTATAAAAATACTTATGACAATAACAATTGGTGAATTAGCACCACAATTTACAGCAGTTACAGATAACAATCAAACTATCAACTTAAGCGATTATTTAGGTAAAAACGTAGTTTTGTACTTTTACCCAAAAGATGACACATCAGGTTGCACAAAAGAAGCTTGTGAATTTAGAGATAATATGGAAAGAATTTCTAACCAAAATACAATTGTATTAGGTGTTAGCCCAGATTCAACAAAATCTCACGATAAATTCAAAGTTAAGTATAACTTAAACTTCACACTAATTAGTGATGAAACCAAAGAAATCTGCACTTCGTATGGCGTTTGGGTCGAAAAATCTATGTATGGCAAAAAATATATGGGCGTAGAACGCACTACTTTCATAATAGATAAAGAAGGCAAAATAGCCAAAATCTACAACAAAGTTAAAGTAGAAGGACATGTAGATAAAGTAATTGAAGACTTAGAAAAGATGTAGTAAATAAAAAATCCCCAAATTATTAGTTTGGGGATTTTAGTTTTTTATATTAGACTTGTTGATTATTTTTTCTTAAATACTAATGTATTAGTTGTTGCCATTGAAGGAAATAAATTATTAAACAACTTACTATATTTAGTAGTACCATACCCTCTATTATAAACTACTGTTTCATACCCTAATTTTTTAAAAAACTTACGTATAGAAATTGGTTGACATAAGTGCAATGCATCGTCATCACTTCTTTCAAAATCAATTTCAGTCCCTTTCATTCTAGGATATATCAAAATAAAATCATTAGTAAATAATGCTTCCAAATACCATTTTATAGTCCTAAAAAAACCTAAGAAAGAACTTAAAAATGAATCATAAAGCCATAGTCTATCTTTTTTGATTAAGTTTTGTTTCATTGCATGAATTGGTATATTTATACCACTCCAATTAGGGCTCAAAATAACAATATGTCCACCTTTTTTTAAAACTCTATCCATTTCTAAGAAATTTTTTTCAATATAAACTAAATGTTCTACAACACATAATGAACTAACACAATCTACAGATTCATCCTCTAATGGGATCTTATCTGCTTCTTTATAAGATATTAATTTAGCAGAAGTTTCAGAAAGTTTATTTGAATAATCAGTTAACTTTTCATCGCTAAAATAATCTAATCCAAGTGTATTTGTGAATCCTATCTTTGCAAATTGTTCAACTATTCTCCAACTACCAGTACCAAAATCTAAAATTTTTAAGTTTTTATCTTTTAAAGTAGCTTTAATAAAATCAACATATTCTTCATAAACTTTTTGACTTCTTTCCATTAGACCATATTCGTCTGGTCTTAGATTATAGAATTTAATTAAAGAATTTAAAACAGCTTCTTTATCTTCATTTTTTAAAATTTTATTACTAATCATTTTATATTGTTAAATTAAACAATTTCAAAATTAAGAAAAATTTTATTAATTTCCATATAATTTTAAAACTTCATTTTCAGTTATAGCTCTATTAAATAAATAAAATTCATCAATTTTACCATTAAAAACTCTATTTCCATTTAATGCATCCATACCTATTGAGAAATTAGCTGTTGCTGAATTTGGTAAATAACTGAAAGTAGTACTATGTTTCTTTTCCCCATTTATATAAAAATTACCAATGTATGTTTGTGCGTTAAACGTTAAAGTTATATGTGTCCAAGTATTTGTGTTTAAATTTTGATTTGTATTTACCGTAGGATTTCCATTATTATTATGTTTATATAATAATTTCCCACTTTCATAAGATATTTTCATACTACCATTTTGAGTATAACCATATCTACCAGCCAAATGAATTTCATTACCA
>JBEICW010000252.1:0-5234 GCA_040383785.1 Ignavibacteria bacterium
GCTTAATGCTACTTCCACACCGATTTGCCATAGGTTGTATTGACAGAGGTTGGATTTTAAGGAATGATGTGATTTGGGCAAAACGAAACGGAATGCCAGAATCAGTAACAGACCGATTTAGTAAAAAACACGAGTTTGTATACTTCTTTGTCAAAAATCAAAAATACTTATTTGACTTGGATGCCGTAAGAGATAAAATCAAAGCAGAGAGTTTAAAAAGATACGAGTACGATTTTAGTGGGAATAAAGGTGATATTGATAGAGAATTAGTTGGTTATAGACAATCAAAAGGAAATAAAACAAAGTATGGAGATATTTTCAACGAAGCATTACACAGACAGGGTATGAATAAAGACAGAGGAAATAATATTGTTGAAAAAAGACCAAAACTACCAAGCCAACAAGAATTTGTGGATTTCATTAGAAAAATTGATATGAACGTATTAGACCGTTTGTTAAATTTATCTTTATCTGTTTACATACCAAAAACAAAAATTGAACATTGGTACAGAAAAGATACTGCTGGATTTAGTTATCCTTCTGTTGATGATTGGAATAAAATTAAAAAATTCTATGAAAAATTTGATGATTTTGAATTAATAAATGAAAAAATAATTTATGTAGAATATGAAACAGATGATATAAACAAAAACGCACACAAAGGAAAGAATTGCGGTGATGTAGCTGACTTCTGGGATAAAAAACCTTATTCTGTAATTGAGAAAGATTTTAGAAACCCTTATATCGAAGTTAGAAATTTGCCAGACCATAATGAATTGAGAAAATATTTGTCAGAAGCAAGAAAGTTAAAAGGTATAACCATACAAGAAATAGAAGATATTTTTGGAACACAAGCACCACACCATTGGTTTGAAAAAGACGGTAGCTATCCTACCAAAGAAGATTGGATTTTATTGAAAGATATTCTTCAATTTGACGAAACTTACGACAATCAAATGACAGAAGTAGAAATTAAAAGCGGACTTAAACAAAACAATCCTAAAGGAAAGAACTCTGGAGATGTCGCTGACTTTTGGGATATAACAACAAAACCTTCCAGCAACAATCATTATGCCGCATACAATGACGAACTTCTAAAAAAACCAGTACTTGCTGGTTGTCCAGAGGGCGGACTTATTTACGACCCGTTTATGGGAACTGGAACAACCGCAATGGTTGCACACAGAAGTAAAAGAAACTATATTGGAAGTGAAATGAGTGTAGAATATATCAAAATTTTCAATAAAAATATGAATCCGTTAATCCAACAACAACAATTATTTTAGTGATTAATTTAAAAGTTACAAAAGAAGTCATAGAGCATTCTAAAAAACAAATTGATACCCACAATTTTGGTCAAAGGTTTGAATTTAATGGAAATAAGGAACAACAACTTACAGGTGTTATAGGTCAAAGTGTAATTATGTATTATTTCGATTTGGGTTTTGTAGAAAATAACGGATTTGACGATGGATTTGATTTAATTTATTGTGGTTTAAAAATAGATGTCAAAACTATGGGCAGAAAGACAAGTGTTAAACCATATTTCACAAACAACTTCGTTGCTCTTCAAGATAAATTCAATCCAGATGCTTACATTTTTTGCAGTTACAATACTATCACACAAGAATTGACAATATGTGGATGGGTTTCAAAGCAACAATTTATTAAAAAAAGAAAGTTTTATCAAAAAGGCACTAAAAGGATTAGAGGTGATGGTAGTTTTTTTGAAACTAAAGCAGATTTATACGAAATAGATATGCTTGACATAAATGATGTTGTTGACTTTGACGATTTAAAATCACAATTGAAAGAATATTCAATCAATAGAAAAATAGTAATACAATTAAGTTTGTTTTAGCACTAAAAAAACAAGACAATAATGAGATATACAAGCGAACAAAACGCAATAATCAATAGCAAAGGAGATATAAAAGTAAATGCCGTTGCTGGTGCTGGAAAAACTACTACTCTTGTAGGTTACGCAAAGGAAAGACCAGATTCAAAAATCTTGTATTTAGCTTTCAACAAAACAGTAAAAGAAGAAGCACAAAAAAAATTCAAAGAATTGTCAAATGTTAGAATCGAAACAGCTCATTCATTAGCATTCAAAGAGATTGTAAAATCTGGATATAAACTTGGCAAAGGTTTGTCGTTGGCTAAAATAATTGAAATACTAAAACTTCGACAGAATAAAGAAGTCTATATTCTTTCTTTTCATATCCTTAAATGTTTTACCGCCTATTGCAACAGCGACAAAAAAAATATGAAAGACGGTATTGATTATCTTTTCGGATTAGATAATGAAGCAAAAGATTTCTTCAATAAAAACTACGATGCTATTTTAATTCATACCAGAGATTTGTTGAGCTTAATGAATAAAAAAGAAATAGAAATGACACACGATTTCTATTTGAAGAAATTTCAAACATTAAATCCGCAGTTAGGCTACGATATTATCTTATTTGATGAAGGACAAGACGCTTCGGAAGTAATGTTAGACATCCTTAAAAATCAAAATTCAACGAAAGTAATTGTCGGAGACAACAACCAACAAATTTATAGCTGGAGATATGCCGTAAACAGTTTGGAAAAATGTGATTATCAAAATTTGTATTTGAATACAAGTTTTCGTTTTGATGAAAATATAGCAAGGTTAGCAAAATCTATTTTAGATACAAAAAAATTTGACGAAAAATATAAACCAGTAGAAATTTATGGCTCTGGTAAAAACGAAAAAATAAACCAAAAAGCATTTCTTGGTAGAACAAATTTTGGATTGATTGCAAAAGCATTAGAGCTTAACCAACCGAACATTCATTTTGAGGGACATATCAATTCATATTTGAGTAGCGATAGTGGTGCGTCTGTATGGGATGTTCTTAATTTAAGCTCTCAAAATTTCGATAGAATAGAAAACCCTTTAATTAAGAATTTAAAGGACATTAACGAATTATATGAATATATAGAAAAGACTGGAGACAATCAATTAAAACCTATGGCTGATTTGGTATCTGTTTACGGTAACAAACTATCTTTTTTATTACGAGATTTAAAAAACAAGCACGTTGAAAAAACAAATGCCGAATATATCTTTTCTACTTGCCATAAATCCAAAGGAATGGAATACGATTCTGTTGAATTAGTAGATGATTTTGCTAACATAAACGAAACGGATAATTCCGAAGAAGTAAATCTCATTTATGTTGCCGCCACACGAACTAAAAGTTCCGTAAAAATCCACGAAAATCAAGTTCCAGAAAATTACAAAGACAGACCTAAAAATGTAATTGTTTACAAGAAAGAACCAGTAATAAAAAAAGTAAGAATTGTTGATGAATTTGAAGAATTTCACGATTTAGCTAATAACTCAAAAAAAAGATATGGTAAATAGCTTTAACAAAACTTTCACAATATAATTTTGTTGATATAAAAAACAATATTACCTTTGAGTTCTAAAACACACACTCAATGAAAGCACTAAAAATTGATGTTGCTACGAAAAAAGTAACGCAAGTTGAAATTCAAGATTACAAAGAAATTTACAAACACATTAACGCAGAATTATTCTGTTGTCCAGTTCAGTTTCCTAATGGCGATGTTCTTTATGCAGATGACGAAGGACTTTTAAAAGAAGTCGTAGGTTGTTTCTGTATGCCAAACTGGAATCATCCGATTGTCGGAAATGCAATAATACTTGGTAGTACAGAATACGGGGAAAGCACGGATTGTAAAACAAAGGCTGAATATCTTCAAAGCACAATATTGTTCGGAAATAAAGAGCTTGTTGAATTTTACAAAAGCGTAGTAGTATGAAACCAAAAGGACATATATCAAGAATAGTATTCAGTTTATTAAGAGACGATAATGAAACCCGTGATGATTGGATGTTAATGATACGAAGAGTACACGATATTGAAATGAAATATCACTCTATAACCAAATCGGAATACTACGATAACTTTTACGCAAATAAATTTAGCAATGTCGATAGTATTGGGCGTTTTTTCAAGAACACAACCCAGCATTAAGAGGTGAAAAATGGAAAGAACGTCAACGACAAGGCGGCGAAATAGCATCAATCATATCCAATAATCAATTAAATCTATTTTAAATGGTAAAAAAAATATCCGAAAACGAGTTTACTAAAGCCTATTCTTACGAAAGAGAAAAAGGCACAATTGAAATGTATGTATCTAAAGCATACGATGAAGATACCGATAAACACTTTTTGGTTGCGAATATCGTTTCAATACCAGAACTTAATGTGGAAAGAATACAATATCCTATTTCATTTGAAACCGAAAATAACAGAGATTACGCATTAGAAAATGAAGTTAACGAATTATGGGTAGAAGTATTTTTAGATAACATCATAGATTATATTAAAAATCAAAAAAATGAAAAAGTGTAATTATCGGTTTTGTCAAAAAATAATTGATACCAAAATACGCAGCAGAAATTACTGCGATAACAAATGTTATTATCTTGAAAAGAAACAAAGACAAAGAGACCAATATTATAAACGAAAAAAACAAAATAAGCTTTCAATAGCACTTTTCGGTATATCTATTGTCTTGTTATTATTGTTATTTTTAAAACTTATAAAATGAGTAATCACTGGATAAAAAAAGCTGAATCTGTTTTGTTAAACAGAAAAATAGTTTCTGTCAGATATATGACACAAGAAGAAGCAGATAATTGTGGGTTTTACCGAAAAAGTATTGTTATTCAATTAGATGATGGCACATTATTTTATCCGTCTTCAGATGACGAAGGAAACGATGCTGGTGCAATACACTATGTAAAGCAAAATGACGAAAATTATATACTACCAACAATAAACTAAAAAACAATGAAAAAAAAAGAAGCAACATTTGAAATTAATTCCGAAAATCTCAATCTGTTAATTACGATTGATTACGAAAACAAAACACTTGATACTTGCGTATCCCGTGAATCGAATAAAGCACCATACAAAAACGATATTATTCTTCAGTTTTTGAAAATAGATGCCCACCAGTTTGCCGAATTATCACAATTGGTTAATAAAGCGGTTTCTTTTATAGAAAATGAATTTTTTGAAGCTCCAAATGAATTGGTGCAGTCGCAGATTGCGACCACAACAGTTACACCAGAAGCCATAAAATTATCGTCTTTTGGAATTAAAAATATTTCAACACGATTGTATAATATTTTGCAATCTTTTTTACGAGAAAAATACAATTCAAATA
>JBEICW010000253.1:0-5213 GCA_040383785.1 Ignavibacteria bacterium
AAAGAAATTAAAAAATGAATGTTTTTTTAAATTAAATATTAAGCATTCTTAAAATTGTTCATAAATAAAAAAAATAATTTATATTTAACATTCTCAACTTGTAATATAACCAAAAAAAAACGCAAAAGTTACAAAATATTTAAAAAAAAAAATATTTTTTTTGAAATTATTTGTAACGTTTAATTTAAAAGCGGGTATTTGTAGTATTTTCATCAGAATTTTTGATAATATATATTTTTTTATTTTTTTTGTAATAAGTTTTTATAATTTTGAATAAATTATAAAATACATTCAAATGAAAATATTATTACTTAGACAAGACAGGTTAGGAGATTTATTAATTTCGACTGGAATTATTAGAAATTTGCGTAAAATTATACCCAAAGCTGAAATTCATTTATTGCTTGGAACTAAAAACTATTTTGCCAATCATATTGTAAGTAATTATATTGATAAATTTTATCTTTATGATAAAAAATTATTTAATTCAATTAAATTGATAAGTAATCTACGTAATGAAAAATATGACTATGTTATTGATTTATTTGACAATTCTTCCAAAACAAGTGAAATTTTGATTAAATTAATCAATGCAAAAACTTCAGTTGGCTTAGATAAATCTAATTCACATCTTTATAACAATGTAATTGAACTAAAACAAAAGTCAACTACACATATTATTGATAGAGTAGCTAATCTATTAGAAATGTTTACTTCTCAAGAATCGCTAAATAAAATGGATTTCTCACCAGAGTATAATTTCAAAACAAATTATGATATTTCTAATTTATTACAATTTGATAATGAAAATAAAATTTTACTCATTAATTTATTTGGCTCTAATGAAAGCAAGTTTTGGGGAGTTGAAAATCATATAAATTTAATAAATAAAATAATAACAGAGTCCAATTTTAACATTCTAATTAGTACTACTAAAGACAGAAAAGAAACTTTAGACCAAATTATTTTTAAAATTATAGATTTTGACAAATTTGAGGGAAATCGTATAAAATTAGTTCCATTTAATAACGATTTGGATTATATTTCAACAGTAATTAGCAAAGTAGATTTGGTACTTACGCCAGATACATCAATAGTTCACATATCGGCTGCTTTTAAAGTAAAATGTACAATATTATACCCAGATACAGAAGAAAAATACGGTGGAAAATATTGGACTCCATACAATAGTCCTTATATAACTTTAAATGCTATAAATGGAGATTTAAAATCTATAAAAATAGATGATGTTTTTAAAGCGATTAATAATTAGTATGTATTCACAATAAAAAAAGGCAAGAATTTGTTATCTTGCCTTTTTAATATTCACTATTTTGAATAATTTTACTTTGTTTTTGATGGTTTTGCTTTTGAAACTTTCGCTTTAGATTCTTTTGTTTTTGTATCTTTAGATTTAGTTGCTTTTGCTGCACTCTTTAGCATATTTCCAGCTGCAACTTTTGCGATTTTAACTTGCTTTTTTTCTTCTTTTTGGTTAATCTTAGCATTTTCTTTTGCAGTGTCTTTTGCAGCTTTATCTGCTTCTTTTTGAAGTTTTAACACTTCAGCTTTTTTAAATTCATCGACATTTATTTCACTATAAATGCTTTCCCAAAGTTCAGTTAGATTTATACCTTTTGAATTCACAATTTTTTTAATTTTAATACCAGCGTTAGAATTATTAAATACATCACCTTCGCCTGTAACCAAAAATGTGATATTAAAACCTCTTAAATGTAAAGTTTGCAATACTCTATTTGGCAGTGCTGCTCTACCTAATTCATAATTACGCATTTTATCGCCACTTTCTTGCAATACAAATGCAAATTGCTCAACCGATAATTTTCCGCCTTCATTAACTATATTTCTTATTAATTTTAAGCGTTTACCAATTAATCTAGATTCCAAATCGCCTACCATAATTACTCCTAAGTATTTATTATTATGAATTTGTTTTATTAAATTTTAAGTTTATATTTTTAAGTTATTTTTTAGATTGCAAATATTATTTACGCACATTATACATATTATTTATGTTTTTATTTGCATAATATGTACATATTACATAAATTGCAATAGGTTTTTTACCAATTATTAAATTTTATTTTTTAATATAATTGAAGTATTTAATAACAAAATTAGCAATAATTCTTGTAATTCCAAAATGTTAGCGAATTTATTTAATATAATGATTTGTAAAAAAAGATAACTTATTCAAAAAATGACTATAAAAAACATATTTTTTAAATTAATAATTGGAGTTTAGTATGAAAAAAATTTCAAAATTAGAATTTTCGGATTTAAATCCAGATTTGACTGATTTGGCAGATATTCTTGGATTGGAGCTATTGGAAGAGCTGATAATTAAATTTGGCGGTGCTAACTATTACATTCCCAAAATTTCCAGTTTGGACAATTTTGTAGATAGACACATCAAAACCAATAAAGATAAAACCTACAAACAATTAGCCAGGGACCTAAATGTGAGTGAAAATTTTATCAAAAAGCGTATCGCAAAAAAGTAGTTTGTAATTTAGCAATAACAGAAAAGGGTCGATGCCATCGACCCTTACAATTCCAATATTATTCTTAAAGTCTCCCATACTTTGTGGGGAGATTTAGAGGGGGTTTCTCTAATTCACTACTACTTTCACTGTTTTAGTATTATTGCCGTGCTGGATTTTGATTAAGTACGTGCCTTTGGGCTGACCAACACAATTCCATTTAATATTGCCACTCCATTCGTTTAGCTTTTCGAGTGTAAGGTTTTCTTTGCCAGATACTTTATTACCTGTGATGTCAAAAACAGCAATATCAGAGTTATCTATATCTATTCTGTTATCCCAATAAAACTTCGCTGTTACCTCACTTACTGTTGGGTTTGGGTAAGGTGGTAGAGTGTAAAGATAGGAAATTTCTTCTATGTCTTCAACAGAAGTTTTAATTGTATCAATTGCTTCACCTTTGAGTTCAATATATTCATCTTGAGTTAAAGCATTTGAATTAAATTCGATTTTACATTCTATTAAACCTACATTTTTTGGTTTAAATTCAAATTTAATTTCAATAGTTTCACCTTTTTTTATCACAATTGGTAATTCATTTATTACTTCATAAATATCTGATTTAAAATTTAAAGTATCTGTAATAGTAAAATTATTTATTTCTAAATCTGCTTCTTTTGATAAGTTTTCTACTTTTACCTTTGTTTTTTTGTAATCTGTTTCCTTAATATCAAATTTACCAAAATCATAATCATCTGCTTGAATTATTGGTTTTGGGTCTTCTACTTCTTTAAAAGAAATATCAAGCCAGTAAGAATTTGGTTCTTTAATATCATCTTGATAAAATCCTACAAATCGTTTATTTAACTTTTGGAAAGAATTTGTAAAAAATCCATTTCTGGGTAAGGTATAATAATCTAAACTATCTTTAACTTCTTTCATATCTTTGATATAAATTTTATTTTTAATGGCTATGAACAAAGTATCATTTTTGAAAGATGCAATATTGTGATTTCTGATAAATAAATTATTTAATTCTTCATTTGAAATTTCAAAATTTAGAAGTGTATCAATTTTGAAATTTGTTAAGTTAAAAAGAAATACTCTACATTGTAAATCATTTGTATAATGGAAATAAGTTATGTATTTATTATCATTAAACTCAAAGTCATTGATACTATTATGATAATAATATGAATTTTCAAAAGTATACAATCTTTCTTTAGATTGAAATTTATCAATAGTACTATTTATATATATATTTGAATCAGCAGGATTTAAACCTACATAAACAAACTTTTCATCATCTAATCTTTGAATAAATCTAATTAATTCACTTTGATTGACAATAGAGTCCTGAAAATTAAATTCTTTATCATAAAAATTAACTATTGATACTGATTTTAATGAATCATTTAAATAGTGGGAATTATTATCACAAAATAAAAAATTGCCCTCATTATCTTTTATAATATTAGTTAAAATATTGCTATAATGCTGGTATTGCATTTCATACAACTTATAATTTTTAAATGTATCTAAATAATTAAAAAAATAATAATTGGATAGTTTATCATATATAAAACTTACTAATTCATTTTTATTATAATACTCATTAAAACTTGGGAATAATTTACCAATATTATTATCGTAATTTAAAGTTGGTTTGAAAGTTACTCCAAAATTTGTTGTCTTATAAACATCAAGATAATTGAAATTGATAAATGAATATTGATCGTTTGTATTTCCAATATATCCATTTTGTTTTAGAAAATGCGTACTATCATTTAATTCTAAAATCTCAAAAAAAGAATTAATTGCTGGAATAGCATTTGAAATAATATTTACATTTTGATTTAAGTTTTCATATTTATAATCTAAAGAATAAATTATTTTACTCCTTTCTCTTATAAAAAATAATTGATTTGAAAAAACTAAAAAATCATTAACCCCAAATGTCCCATATCTATTATAAAATTCTTTATCATTTAACTTTCCTAAATTTAATGTTGTGTCCTTTTGTATTTCTTTAAATTGTATAACACCAGGTGAATAAGAAATAACTTTATCATTTACAATTCTAAATTTTGATATTTTGTCTAGTGAATTATAATTTTCAAAATTTATTAATGAGCTGGTTCGTAATATGCTATTGCTCATTCTAAAATATATATAGTTATCACTTGATTGTATTTGATGACCTGAAAAACAATTACTGCAATTATTTTCTAAGTTGTATGAATCTATAAACTTTAAATTTGCATCATATCTCGTTACAGTATTACTGTCAGTATAAACATAATATATACCCCTAAAAATATCAGTTGAATATTTATAGTAATTATAAAGTGTATTTAACTTAAATCCATTTGCTCCTGTTTTGTAATAATATTTATTTTCAATATAATTCAAATACTCTCTTGAGTCTAATTCTATATTTTTATCTATTTTAAAACTTTTATTTAATAAAATAAGTTGTGTTTTAGTTCTGACTAAATAACCGTCAGCACTATAAATAACTGAATAAATAGTATCATTAAAATGATATACATATTTCCAAGAGTTACCATTATCATTCGAAAATGAAACTTCACCATTTTCAGCAAATGCAGTTAAATTATTATTATCAAATTTGATATCAATTATCAATCCATTTTGAAAAATTTGCTTTTGATGCCAAGTCTTGGCAGAATCATAACTAATCAAACA
>JBEICW010000254.1:0-5206 GCA_040383785.1 Ignavibacteria bacterium
ACAATGATTTTTCAACAATGATTTTTCAATATAGTAATTAAAATTAGAAAAATGGAATTAAAATCAAAAATATTAAATTTAATTGAAAATCCAGATACTTTGGATTTGAATCAAAAGATTGAACTTTTAAAAGAGTTTATTGAAGCATTAAATAATGGCTCAATTCGCTCTGCAGAAAAAGATGAAAATGGCAATTGGAATGCAAATATTTGGGTAAAACAAGGCATTTTGCAAATATTCAAATATTCTCAAATGACAGATATGTCAGATGGTGCATTTTCATTTTTTGATAAAGACTTACTAACTACTCATAATTTTAATTTAGAAAGTGGAGTTAGAATAGTACCAGGTGGCTCAACGGTTCGTAATGGATGTTATGTAGCCAAAGGTGTAATATGTATGCCTCCAATGTATATAAATATTGGCAGTTATGTTGACGAAGGCACTATGGTAGATTCACATGCTTTAGTTGGAACATGCGCTCAAATCGGAAAAAGAGTGCATATAAGTGCAGCTGCTCAAGTTGGTGGAGTATTAGAGCCAGCGGGTGCTAATCCAGTAATTATTGAAGATGATGTAATGATTGGCGGAAATTGTGGAATTTACGAAGGTGTTATTGTAAGAAAAAGAGCAGTATTAGCTTCTGGAGTTATACTTAATGCGTCTACTAAAGTTTATGATTTGATAAATGAAAAGGTTTTAATGTCTGAAAATGGGAAACCATTAGAAATTCCAGAGGGAGCAGTTGTAGTTTCTGGTAGCCGTCCTGCCGGTGGTGAATTTGCAAAATCTCATAATTTGTCAATTTATAGTCCATTGATTATAAAATATAGAGACGAAAAAACTGATTCAAAAACAGCATTAGAAGATGCCTTGAGATAAGAGATACTCTCTTACTTAATACTTAACATCTATAATGTCAATATCTAAAATTTTATCATAACTAAAATTAATTTTGAATTAATTTTAGTTTATAATGTAAAAAAACTTAAATTTGTAATTGTACTATTTGAAATTTAAAAAATAAAACTTAAATATTTATTAATATGTTTAGACCATTACCTGAAAAATTCTCATACCCAGATTTAGAAAATGAAGTTCTAAAATCTTGGGAAGAAAAAAATATTTTTGAAAAATCTTTAGATTTGAGAAAAGATGCTCCTTATTATACTTTTTATGAAGGTCCACCAACAGTAAATGGAAAACCTGGTTTACACCACATGATGGCAAGAACTATCAAAGATACTATTTGTAGATATAAAACTATGAAGGGTTTTTATGTTAGACGTCAAGCCGGTTGGGATACTCATGGTTTGCCAGTTGAAATTCAAATCGAAAAGCAATTAGGTTTCAAAAACAAACAAGAAGTATTAGATTTTGGTATTGATAAATTTAATAAAGTATGTAAAGATTTCGTATATCAAAATATAGAAATGGACTTGGGGTGGAGAACTTTAACTTAACGTATGGGTTATTGGGTAGATATGGATACTGCCTATATTACCTGTACTAATAACTATATTGAGTCTGTTTGGTGGGCATTAAAGCAATATTTCGATAAAGGTTTGATTTATCGTGGATTTAAGGTTGTACCTCAATCTCCAACTATCGAAACTCCACTTAGTTCTCATGAGTTATCGTTAGGCTATAAAGATGTTAGAGACCCTAATTGTTATTTGCAGTTAAAAATCATTAATTCTAAAATTAGTGGATTAGTAGATGCAAAAATAGTTGTTTGGACAACAACTCCTTGGACTTTATTTGCGAATGTTGCTTTAGCAGTTGGTGTTAAAATTGACTATGTATTAGTAAATAATACTATCAAAACTGGCGACAAAGATAATATCAAAGTTGAAGTTAAAAAATTAGTTTTAGCTAAATCAAGATTATCAGTATTAGATGGTGAAGTTGAAATATTAAAAGAATTCAAAGGTGAAGAGCTTTTAGGTACTGAATATGAGCAAATTTTCAGTTATTGCAAAATAGATAAAACTGAATTTACTGATGCTTTGACTATATTGGCTGGTGATTTCGTAACTACTGAAAATGGCTCTGGTGTTGTGCATTTAGCACCAGCATTTGGTGAAGATGATTATCAAATGTCTAAAAAATTCAAAATACCATTTTTGCAACCAGTAACTAATAATGGTCATTTTACTGAAGAGATTACTGACTTTGCTGGTAGAGCAATCAAGAACTTTACTTATGCAACAAAAAATGAAGCTGGCGAAGAAATAGTTACTAAAGAAGAAGGTGCAGATAAAGATATAGTTATCGCATTAAAATATGCAGACAAAATTTACCGTTCTACTAACGATTATTTGCATAGTTACCCACATTGCTGGAGAACTGGCAATCCAATTATGTATTATGCTCGTGAGTCTTGGTTTATCAAATCGCCAGAGTATAAAGAAAGAATGATTGAATTGAATAATCAAATCAATTGGCAACCTTCTGAAATAGGTACAGGTAGATTTGGAAATTGGCTTGAAGAAGTTAAAGATTGGTCATTATCGAGAGATAGATTTTGGGGTACACCACTTCCGCTATGGGTAAATACAGAAGACAAAGAAGATATTATTGCAATTGGTTCGATAGAAGACCTAAAAACTGGTTATATTATTGATGAAAATGGTAATAAAAAATCTGTAAGTGAGTTAGATGAAGCTGTAATCGATTTACATAGACCTTTTGTTGATGATGTGTATTTTGAGAGAAATGGTGCAACATATAAAAGAGTTCATGAAGTAATTGACGTTTGGTTTGATTCTGGATCAATGCCATTTGCTCAAATGCACTATCCATTTGAAAATAAAGATTTATTTGAGAAATCATTTCCAGCTGATTTTATTGCTGAGGGAATTGACCAAACTCGTGGATGGTTTTATACTTTGCATAATATTGCCACTGCAATATTTGACAAACCAGCATTTAAAAATATCGTTGTAAATGAATTAATTTTAGATAAAAATGGCGTTAAAATGTCTAAAAGATTAGGCAATACAATTGACCCATTTGAGATTATGGAACGTTTAGGTGCAGATGCAGTTAGATGGTATTTGTATGTAAATAATCCGCCTTGGAAGACTACAAAATTTGATGAAGAAGATTTGGCAAAAACAGTTATTTCAGACTTTTTCCGTTCATTAACTAATACTTACGCTTTCTTTGCTCTTTATGCAAATATTGATGGTTTTGATGGAACTGAAGAAATAATTGAAGTTAAAGATAGACCTGAAATTGATAAATGGATTTTATCTCGTTTAAATACTGTTATAGGTAACTTTACAAACTTTATGGAAGAATATGAACTTACTAAAGCTCATAGAGAAATCCAATCATTTGTTGTTGATGAGTTATCAAATTGGTATATAAGACGTAATAGAAGACGTTTTTGGAAAGGTGAAAATGATAAAGACAAAATTGCTGCATATCAAACTTTGAAAGAAGTTTTATTAAATGTAACATATATGATGGCTTCAAATGCGCCATTTTTGTCTGATTATTTATATACAAGACTAAAAAATGAAAACGACCCAGAATCTGTGCATTTAGTAAGTTTACCTGAAGCTAATAAAGATTTGATAGATTTAGACTTAGAGCGTAAAATGGAATTAGCTCAAAGAGTTGTCTATATATCTCGTTCACTTAGAGAAAAATCTAAAATTAGAACAAGACAACCTTTGAAAAAAATATTAATACCGATAACTACTCCAACTCAAAGAAGAGATTTGCAGTCAGTTGCTGATATTATAAAAGAAGAAATTAATATCAAAGACATTGAATATGTTGATGACAAAACTTCTAATATAGTTTCGAGAACTGCAAAAGCAAATTTCAAAACTTTAGGCAAAAAATACGGTAAATTAACTAATATTTTGGCTGTTGAAATCAAAAAAATGAGTAATGAAGATATTTTAGAATTAGAATCTAAAAATAAATTTATAATCAAATCTGATGGAGTTGATTACGAAATTGAATTTTCTGATATTGAAATTTCATCACAGGATATCGAAGGTTGGTTAGTTGCTACTGAAAGAGGCGTAACAGTTGCACTTGATACATTTATTAATGATGAGTTGCGTAACGAAGGAAATGCAAGGGAATTAGTAAACCGTATTCAAAATATGCGAAAAGATAATGGTTATGAAGTAACTGATAGAATTAATATTTATTTAGGATTGGATAATTCTAAAGATGCAAAAATGATTGAATCGGTTAATACGCTTAATGATTATATTAAATCTGAAACTTTAGCACAAGAAATAGTTATATCAGAAATAAACTCTAATGATGAAACTTATAACAAAGTAGAATTAGACGAAGATTTTGTATATATTAAATTACAAAAATTATAATACCAGTTAAATAATTATTAACATTGATTTTGTTAAGTTATTTATTATCAATAAAGTATAATATCTTAATTTTTAATTATAAAAATGTTAATAGAATTTTATTGTTTTTTTAAATATAAAGTAGTAATATTGGAGAATTTATAAATTCGAAAATAGAAATGACTTTTTGGAGTTTTTTATAATGGCAAAGAAAAAAGAAATAGTTGAAGTTGAAAACGTTGAAGTTCAAGACGTTGATGTTGTTTTAGATACAGATATTGACTCAAAAGACAAAAAACGTGGCAGACCTAAAAAAGATGTTGTTGAAGTAGAAACAACTGCAGAAATTGTTGCAGTTGAAGAAGAAATTGAAATCGACCCAAATTTAAGATATCCTGATGAAGATTTGGAAGAATTTAAAGCAGTAATATTAGAAAATAAAGCTGAAACTTTAGATGAACTTCAAATGTTAAAAGATAGATTAGATGATTTAACTAATTTTGATTTTGCAGAAGAATCAATGATTTATTCGATGCATATGGCAGAGCAAGGCTCTGAAGCAGCAGAGAAAGAAAAAACTTATGCCCAAATCCAAAGAATTAATGAATATTTAATGAAATTGGAAGAAGCTTTAGTAAGAATTCAAAATAAATCTTATGGTATTTGTAAATCTTGTAATATCAGAATTGCAAAAGAAAGATTATTGGCTGTACCTGTAACAACTCTTTCAGCTTCATATAAAATTCATAAAGTCTGCCCAGAAGACGGTGTAGATAGAATTGAAAGAAGAAAATAATTCTTTTTACTAAAAAATTTAAGTTCCCTTACTTAGAAAGTATGGGAACTATTTTTTTTTAAAATTTTAATAA
>JBEICW010000255.1:0-5205 GCA_040383785.1 Ignavibacteria bacterium
CATCAATGGAGCAGTAGTATTTAGGGGCCAGTTCATATTTTTGGATGTAAGTTCATAAAATCCAAAAGAGATTGCATTTTTAAGCACAAAATTTACAATTGGTGCATAATCAGGTGATGATTTAAACACTTTTTTCACAAATGAATTTGTAATTGATAAAGCCAAACCTTCGGTAATAGAACTTACTGCATATTTGAAAAATAATACTCTTGGGAAAATCATACTTCTTTCATAACTTGCAGAAATACCTACACCACCTGCTATTTTTGCTTTTAGACCTGCTTCAAAACTATTTCCAAATCTTGCTTGTTCGCCAAAGTTTGACATCGCTTGCTTAGCTAAATCATTATTAGGACTTAAAGTGTCTTGGCTATTTTTACTATACACATCATCAAGGTCTAACCAGTTCCAATTAATAGAACTACCTCTATAAAGTGCCAAATAAGACTCTTCGCCTAATTTATATGCATATCCCTCATCATCAGCAAATAAGCTTATTCTCCAAGCGTTAAAACGTATTTTATTACTATCAGAATCGCTTTGTCCAGTCTCAGAACTAAAATGAGTTAACGCAAAATATGAAGCGTTATAATTCAAAATGCCGTCTGCTTTGGTAGTTTTCAAATTCAAATCGCCAATTTTTAATTTGAATGAACCCGCCGGTGAAAAATCATTATTAAATCCAGTAATGTTATCTATTTTATAACTTGAATTATTCATCCCGTATTGAATTTCAGCAAATGGGTGTTCCATAAATTTTTTCATCATTTTGCTACCAGGGAGCAAATTATTATCACTATTAAATTCAAACATACTCGTTTCAGTAGAGTCCGTTTCATCTTCGTCATCATCATCAAATAATGTTTGTGCATTAATAGAATTAACTGAAAACATCAGAGCAACTAAAAATATACTCAATACATACTTAAAATTGAGTTCCCAACTTTTAGAAATAGAACTGACCATAATTTTATTAGAAACATTTGTACTAATTTTCATACGTAACCTATCATTAAAATCAAAAAATATTAAAAAAAATTATTAATTCGTTTTATTTACTATTTATAATCACTAATTTAGTAGATTATAATATTGCAATATACGAAAAAGATTAAAAAAAGTTACCAACGTGGAAAAAATAGAAAAGCAAAGAACAGCAAAAGAATTAAATTTTAATATCAATGAAATATTTTATTCTATTCAGGGTGAAGGCTCAAGGATAGGATTGCCATTTGTATTTATTCGTTTGCAGGGATGTTTGCTTCGTTGCGTTTGGTGTGATACTCCTTATGCGTTGGAACGTAAACAAATTGAAAAAATGATGACTGGCGAAGATATTTTGGAGCATATCAAGCAATATAATTGCAAAAATATTATGCTTACGGGTGGCGAACCATTAGAACAAGAAGATATTTTTGATTTCATAACAATATTATTAGATTTGGATTATAATGTAGTAATAGAAACTAATGGACAAGTGCTTACAGATAAGGTAGATAGCCGTGCCGTAAAAATTATTGACTTCAAATGTCCAGATTCCAAAATGAGTAAAAAGAATAACTACAAAAATATGAATTATCTAAATAGCCACGATGAAGTGAAATTTGTAATTGGCTCCAAAGTAGATTATGATTGGTCAAAAGAATTGATTGAAAAGTATAATATTTCTACCAAAGTATCAAATATTCTATTCTCACCAGTATTTGGAGCTATTGAGCCTCGTCAATTAGCAGAGTGGATTTTATCCGATTCATTGCCAGTTAGGATGCAACTCCAACTCCACAAGTTCATTTGGGAACCAGCTACTCGCGGTGTGTAATAAGAGAAAAATATACTTGAACATTTATTTTAGCTTTTACTCTCACTTTAGTATAAAATTTCTAATTTATACAAGCATTTCAATGTGAATTTATACATTTCAATATCCCATACACACTATTTACAAATTAAGTGTTTATTGATTAATAAGTATTTAAAAAATAAATATATGCAAAAGTAAGTATATTAATAATTAATTTATTTTACGTAATTTTGTAAATATATTTAGTACAAAGAAAAATAAAATTTTAAAGGTAAATTTATGGCATTCCAAGGTTTGGATTTTTATAATATAGATGAATTATACAGCGAAACCGAACTAATGGTTCGTGATACTGTACGTAATTTTGTAGAAGAAGAAGTTGTTCCGATAATCGAAAAGCACTATAGAGATGGCACTTTCCCATTTGAAATGACTTCAAAAATGGCTGAATTGGGTCTATTTGGTATCAAAGTAGATGAAAAGTATGGCGGACATGGAATGAACTACACGAGTTATGGCTTGGCTATGCAAGAATTGGAACGTGGCGATTCGGCTTTCCGTTCATTTGCTTCAGTACAAAACTCGCTTGTAATGTTTCCTATCGAAACTTATGGTAGCGAAGAAATCAAAATGAAATGGTTACCAAAATTAGCAAAAGCTGAAGCAATTGGCTGTTTTGGACTAACTGAACCTGACTTTGGCTCTAATCCTAGTGGTATGATTACCAACGCAAAAAAAATTGACGGTGGTTACTTACTAAATGGTGCTAAAATGTGGATTACAAACGGAACTGTAGCAGATGTAGCTGTAGTTTGGGCAAAATTAGATGGAAGAGTTCACGGATTTTTGGTAGAAAAAGGAATGAAAGGTTTTACTGCACCAGAAATGAAAGGCAAACACTCACTTAGAGCATCTGTAACATCGGAATTAATTTTTCAAGATGTAGAAATCCCAGAAGCAAATAGACTAAATATTGATGGGCTAAAAGGTCCTTTATCTTGTCTTATGCAAGCGAGATTTGGTATTGCTTATGGTGTGCTTGGAGCTGCGATGAGTGTATATGATTCATCATTAAATTATACAAAAACGCGTATTCAATTTGACAAACCAATTGCGTCTTACCAAATGGTGCAAGAGAAGTTGGTTTACATGCTTGATGCAATTACCAAAGGGCAGTTAATTATGCACAGATTGGGACGTATGATGGATAATCATACTGCTACCAATGACCAAGTATCGCTCGCGAAAAGAAATAATGTTCACATGGCGTTAGAATGTGCTCGTATGGCACGCGACCTACACGGAGCAAATGGTATATTAGACGAATACCCAATTATGCGTCACGCAAACAACTTGGAATCAGTTAAAACTTACGAGGGCACTCACGATATTCATACCTTGATTTTAGGTCAAGCAATTACTGGTATTCCTGCTTTTAAGTAATGGGTAGGTGGAAAAATTGAAAGTCAACTATTTCTCTGAATTTGAGAGAAATAGTTGACTTTTTTATTTATATTTAAAATCAACAATATAAACTATATTACTTTTAAAATTATGCTTTATGTGGTCCCATTTGATTTTGAGAAAATAGCTGATATACCATCATTAAACACAATTTTTAGAAATTTAATTTCAAATGCTATAAAATTCACTAATACCGGTGGCGAAATTGAATTTGGAATAATAGATAACGAGCAACAAAATGAAATACAAAAGACAACAATTTATGTAAAAGATAGTGGAATTGGTATGAGTGAAGCTATGATAAAAAAACTTTTTAAAATAGACTAAAATGTTTCGCGAAGAGCAACAGATGGCGAATCAGGTACTGGATTAGGTTTATTATTATGTAGCGATTTTGTGAAAAAAATATAATGGCAAAATTTGGATAGAAACCCAAGAAAATATAGGTACAACATTTTGCTTTACTCGTGGATAGATTGCCTAAGCGAGAAAATTTAATAACCTTGTGTTCATAATATTATAGGGAAGGATAGGCCGATGCCATCGACCATTTCGAAAAAAAACATTGGTCAAGCGAGACGCTTGACCTACCAAAAAGGAAATTCTTTAAAAATCAGTGTAATCTGCAAAATCAATATAATCTGTGATTTAGAAAAAAATGAATAGGCAAGGGTGCCTGTTCTACTTCAAAATTAATTTCATTACACAATTTATCACGGCACTTCAATCTTATTCAAAATCTCGTTAATTATATCAACTGATGTGATATTTTCGGCTTCTGCTTCGTAAGATACGCCAACTCTATGACGCAATACGTCATGGCTAACTGCTCTAATATCTTCAGGAATTACATAACCTCTACGCTTAATGAAAGCATACGCTTTGGCTGCACGTGCCAAACTAATTGTTGCTCTGGGAGACGCACCAAATGAAATTAAGCCAGTAAGTTTATTTAAACCATACTTTTCAGGGAAACGAGTAGCAAAAACTATATCTAATATATAATTCTCAATTTTCTCGTCCATATACACTTCTTTTACTATTTCGCGTGCTTTAAGAATGTCGTCTGGGTGTAAAACTGTATTAATTTTTGGATAAGATTTTCCCAAACTAAGTCTCAAAATCTCTTTTTCTTCTTCAATTTGCGGATAAGTAACGATTAGTTTCATCATAAACCTATCTACTTGTGCCTCCGGAAGTGAATACGTTCCCTCTTGCTCGATTGGATTTTGAGTTGCAAGCACCAAAAACGGTTCAGGTAGTTTGTAAGTAGTGTCGCCGATAGTAACTTGCTTTTCCTGCATTGCCTCAAGTAACGCACTTTGCACCTTTGCTGGGGCACGGTTAATCTCATCAGCAAGGATAAAATTCGCGAAAATAGGACCCTTTTTAACGGCAAATTCTTGCTTTTGTTGGTTATAAATCATTGTACCAACTAAATCTGCAGGAAGTAAATCAGGAGTAAATTGAATTCTTCGGAATTTCGCATCAATAGCTTCGGCTAAAGTATTGATAGTTAGGGT
The DNA here is from genome assembly GCA_040383785.1 of Ignavibacteria bacterium. Taxonomy (GTDB): domain Bacteria; phylum Bacteroidota; class Ignavibacteria; order Kapaibacteriales; family UBA2268; genus JBDNHS01. The sequence continues at coordinate 4,789 of JBEICW010000255.1, forward strand.
TTTAGCCAAACCAGGCACACCCTCAAGTAGAATATGACCATTGGCAAGCAAACCAATCATCAACTTTTCTACCATTGCCTTTTGCCCAATGATAACTTTTCCAATTTCAAGAGTAAGTAAGTCAATAAAACCACTTTCCCTTTGAATTTTCTCATTTATTTCTCTAATATCAACCATATATTATCTAATATTTGTTAAATTTAATTGATAAAAAAAGTATTTTGTTTTTCAGATTTCCAATAATTATATTTAGACGAATAAATTAGGAAATATTTGGAGGTGGGGGGTATTTTAGATTAAAATTTATAAGTAACACCAACTTGAAATTGAGTATTTAAAGTACCTTTTCCACCTTTTAAAGGAAATAAATCATTATCTTTTTTCATATTATAAATTAAATAAGAAATCCCATTTTGA
>JBEICW010000256.1:0-5201 GCA_040383785.1 Ignavibacteria bacterium
CACCCTGAATAACAGATGTAGTTTTATCTGTAATATCTATTCCAAACATATTAAAGATTTTAAAATCATTTGTAAAGTCATTAGAAGAAATATTTTTAATTGTAATTAATTCATTTGCTGGGTTAGGATAAATAGAAATATCAATTTGAGAATAATCGTTATCAATTGAAGTAGGATAGTCATAATTAATATCATCGATATACCACCCATCATTATTTCCAAATGGGTTTGCTTTAAATACAAATCTTGTATAAACTACTTTTAACTTTTCATTAATAATAGAACTAATATCTAATTTTAATTTTTCATATTTCCAATCATTTGAATTCAATTCACCATCTTCCCATTCAGGATAACTTCTTTTAGTATAGGATTTAGCATTTTTCCAAGTTTTACCATAATCTAAAGAAAATTCTACAGAACAATTATCTCCAAATTCTGAAATAGCAGCATGATAAAAGCTCAAATTTATATGGTCAGCACTATAATCATTAGATATAAAAGGAGTTATTATCATAGTATCCGCTTGATTATTTTCATAATTTCCATTTTTAGCATTTGTAATAGAATAAGGAGGACTAAAGGCAAAATCATTAGTTATTTGCCAGTTACTATTTATATATCTTGGCGGGTCAGTTTTATCAAAAGTATGAGGTATATAATTAAATAATTTACCTATGTAGTATAATTCTAATTTACTTCTTTCGCTATATACAATAGTTTGGTCTTTAAAATTAGGATGTTGAGACATAATTCTATAATTTAGGTAATAAAATTGACTTTCTGGTAAATTTGGTAAAGTAACAATTTTATTTGAATTTGTATCATTAATACTCAATTCAAAAGTTTTGTAAGGTATAAATTGGTCATTATTTACAAAAACTTGCAAAAGTTTAGGTTCGTTAAGTGGTGTAAAATTATCTAATTTTTTGGAAGGTATTAAAAATGACATATTAAATTCTTCTTTTAAATCTTCATTGTAACTAAGTAAATTTAAAGTTGCATTTGGAATATCCTTTGATCCGCCAGGGTAAGCTGTGATATTTTTCACCATACTTGTATCTTGATTTCTAATAATACTAATTTCATAATCATATTTTTCAAATGGAGTAATTTTATTATTGTCAGTATAATCAAACTTTTCACTTAAATTATCAAGAATATTTAAAAATTCACCATTTCTTTTTAATAAAACTTTTGCTTCAGTTGAAGGGTAAACTTTACCAAATGTTGTTTCAAAAACATTATTCCATTTTAGATTTACTGCATCTAAATTATCAAACATATTAACTACTTCTAAATTTTCGATTGGAGAAGGAGCTTTGGTATTTACGATTGCAGTATAAACATCACTATTTGGGTCGCCAGGTCTTTGTGCTTTTCTCATATCAACAAAAGATGGATAAATTATACCATCATAAAAATCTAAACCACTATAATCCCCAGCAAAGCTACTTCCAGTGAATGGATTATTTCTCAAATCACTTTGAGCATCGTCTGCTAATCTATCTATCCAAGTTTCACCACCATCTGATGAATAACTTACGTAACATTCTACTAAAATATTGTTGGGGTCATTTCGGCTATCCAAATACATTACAGCTAAGTCTTCTGTAATTGGGTCAACTGCAATCCACGCCCAAAACTGGTCATTTGTATTATTTTGTGAAACAATTTTAGGCGTTGACCAAGTTTCGCCTTCGTCAGTAGATTTAGAGAAATATACATTTGGAATACTATCAGCTGACCAACAAAGATATAATTCCCCAGAACGCTTACCTTCAGTATAATTACAAGTAATTATTGGGTATGCTTCTGCTCTAACAGCACCTTTAACAGTATGACGAACACCTTGTCCAGCTAAAAATTTAGGAGTTCCAAATTCTTTGTAATTATGAATAATACGTTGCTCAGTCCATGTAATTCCACCATCTGACGATTTTGAAAAGCCAATTCCTTTTTTAGGTCCGTGATTCCAAACCAAATATACTTGCCCTTTGGGACCAGTTGTAATTAATGGAAAACTTTGTCCAAAAGTTGTATCTTCGGAAGAACCTGTAAGTCTTTCACTAACTGGAATAGGAGTATTCCAAGTTTGCCCTTTGTCAGTCGATTTAGTTACTACAATTTGTGTTGCAGAGTCCAAGGCAGTTACTCGCTTCCAAGGAGTATAAACATGGCTTTTGAATGGTGAATTTACTGCTCTATCAACTTGAACGTAATATTTGTCTTCAAATGAAGAATCTAAAGTCATTTTACCTTTGTGTTCTATAACAGGTATATGTTTAGTCCAATTTTTTCCTTCATCAGTTGTGCGAGAAATAAAAACTCCATTTTCACCGCTTGCAGTATTTGGAAAAGCACCATACATTAAATATCCTGTTCCGTCTGGGTCAAACATTACTGAAGGGTCATTTGTAGAACGCCAAGTTGGGTAGGGTTTACCCAAATTGATATTTCGCCAAGTTTTTCCTCCATCATCTGAAATATAAACCCATGTAGAGGAGTTATCTCTATAATCTACTGAAGATGCTATTAGATTTTTGGGATTAGTAGGATTTACTGCAATTGATGACTCGTTTTGCATTGGTTGAGTAGTATTTCCAACTTCATCAATTGTATTTACTACCAAAAATTTTGGTTCTAATTTTATCTCTTGTAATAATGGAACTTTTGCTGTATTCAGAGTTGGAATAGTATTTTTTTTAAATTTTCTTAAAATTGAATTATTATACTTAAGCATTGATTCATAATCTGGAGTAGGATGGGCAGATTCCATTATTCTATTCACTGATTCAATTCTACGAATTTCATTATTAATTTTATCATTATTAATTTTATTTTGTTTAAGTCTATTATCTTCAATTTTGGGATTGGACAAACTAATGTAAAAATTGCTAAATAAAATCAAAGTAATTAGGTAAAATATTTTCATTTTGTAACTCTTATTTTAAAATTGTGTAATTGTAATTATTAAGTTTATAAAATTATTTAATTTATAGTTAATATTCAAAAAAATGAATAAAATTTTTAAAATAAAATAATATTTTGCAAAAATACAAATATTTATTATATTTGCATTAATACTATTTCGCAATATTTAGCTTTTTAATCATAAAAATAAAGTATTTACTTTTAATTTTTAAAGTTAATGATTTCAGAAAAAATAAATATCATCAATTCAAATTTGAATAATAAACAGATAACTACTAAAATAATTAGTAGTTTTATGTTAGTTGATAGTTCATTGATTAAATTTTATTCAATGTACTTTAAAGGTATTTGTTTTGGTAATTTATATTTATTTTTATTTTTATGTTTAATTTTGATTTTTGGTTTAAATTCTTGTGATACAGAAAAACCAACTGAGTCTTTTGATAGCAAAATTAGAACAGAAACAGTTTGGGATATAGAAATTAATTCTAATATCAATAAAACGATAGTTTATACCAAAACATTTGACAAAAATGGTAATTTAATTAATGTAATTAATTATGATAATGCTGGAATAAAAATTGAAGAATCTCAATTTAATTACAATGGTAGAAATTCAGAAGAAACAAAATTGATTTTTGATAAAAACGGTAATATTAGCGAGAAAGAGCAAATTAAATCTTTATATGATGCAAATGGTAGGGTATCTTCTAAAGAGTTAATTAAAAATAATGATACTACGAATAAAACCAAACAAGATTTTACTTATGATAATTTAGGAAATGTGATTAAAATTATTGAAAATAAATCAAGTATCATTACTGAAAAGAAATTTACATACTCTTTCGAAAATGTTGGTAAAATTTCTGAAATTGTTTATGCTCCTGATAATTTGCAATTAGAAAAAAGAGATAGTTTGGTTTATAATAGCGAAGAAAATTATATCAAAATGTTCAGCATTGACAACAATGGAAAGATTGAAAGTTCAATTAAATACAAATATAATAAATTAGGTAAAATCACGAATACCTATTTTTATGATAAAGATAATATTATAATTAAAAGTCATAAACATATTTACACTTATTATTGATAATATTTATAACGAAATGTTGTTAGTAATTTTAAATAAATAAAATTTTAAAACAGATGTTAAGTTGTTAACATCTGTTTTTTTTTATGACGAAAGTTCATTATTTTTGTATTATTAGTTAACGCTAATAATAAAATATTTTTTACTTGTATTGTAAAATTTTGGAAACAAACCATCGATTTTACGATTTAAAAGGGAAGTTGGGTTAGAGTCCCACACGGTTGCGCCGCTGTATTAGGTGACGAGTTTTCTTAGTTGGCTTGTATTGTATGGTATAGTATAGTTTACAATTATTAGACCAAAAACCACTGTTATATTTTAAAACATAATGGGAAGGTAGAAAATGAGGATGAACCTTAAGTCAGAACATCTGCAAGTAAAGTTTCTCATTGTATTGATTGATATTATAACTTAAACGAACTCAATCAAGTAAAAACAGTTACGCAAATAACTGCGATGAGAGTGCAAAGATTTTTGTTTACTTGTAATTCTTAATGAACTACTCATAGAGTTATTCAAATAACAATTCAAAAAACTTATCAAAATCCACTTTGTATTCTCCTTTTTACTTCAAATAGATAATTAACTTTATTTTATTTCGTATTTATAATTAAAAATTATAAATAGAATAGTCATTATTATATTTATAGGTGAAAAAATGAGAATTTCAAATCTCAAATCATTCTTGTTATTATTCATAACATTCTTTTTCTCTATAACTAATCTTTATTCTTTAGAAGATTATAAAAAATTGTCATTCAAATCTAAAATTGAGAATATTGGTTATCAACCAACTCATATCATTAGAAGTAGTGAAAGGGTGTATGAAGTATTTTGTCTCGGTATTGACAAAAATTTTGATGGTAAAATAAGTCTTGATTCTGGTGATGTTTATTCTTCGTGGTGGAGAATACGTGCTTATGAAACTTTGAATGGTGGTGGATTGCTGATAACTTCCGAAAAAGTTATGGATTTTACTGATGATATTATTCAGTTAAGTTTTAAACCAATTCTTGACCCTGATGTTAATTATTTATCTTTAAATTGTTTGAAAACAGTAAAGTTATTAGATGTTGGCGAAAACCCACAAATATTAAATAATGATGTTTTTGGAGGTGCAGGATTTGGAAATTATCATCAAGTGTTAAATGTTTGGGGGAATAAATTAATAACA
>JBEICW010000257.1:0-5197 GCA_040383785.1 Ignavibacteria bacterium
TAAACCTGACAAAGAATTAAATAATATCATTATCCAAAGTATCAAAGACAATCACAAAGATTCAAATTTTTTATTAATACTTGAAGATGCTTTTATTTCTGAAGAGCAACTAAAACCTTTCATTTTTTCTGCTACCTTGACATCGAAACCAATCAGTAAAACAAATGATTTTTCAGCGTTAGATGTAATTTGGTTTGGTGATGATATTAAAAATCTAAGCATTTCTGAATTGGTTATGAATATTAAAAAGTTTAATTGGTCAGAATTGGCTCAAGATTTTGAGTATTAAATTGTAAAAATTTTCAAATTCAATTCATAACAGAGTTCATCCTTAAAGCATTAAAAGCACAATCTAAATTGGCTGGTATCTTTCAAAGGGAAAGCACCTCCAAAATACGTACAAGGGGTTCTATTTTGAAAAAGCTAGGAATTTGTTTGAAAAACTTAATAAAATCGATATATTTGTTTGTCTTAAAATTTATTTAGAACGCTAATAAAAGTAGATAACTAAAGCAAAATATTTGTGAAAAATATCTTATACATTTTAATAATTATTGTTGTTTGTTCTTGTAAAAATGAACATCAAAACAATAGTCCATCAAATACAATTAAAGAAGAAAATCTAGATTTGGAAACTCAAGAAGAAACTTTTTCAAGTTGGACGTGTGCCATTTGTGGTAATCCGATGCAAAATAGAGGTTATGAAGAAACTAAGAATGGGGATTGGGTGTTAATCGATGATGAAAATTTACAAGGTCAAATTTGTAGTCCTACATGCGGAAGAAAACATGTTGAAAATTTTAAAAAAATTACAGATAAATATGGTATTGATTTGGAAGAATAAGAATCCTAATCTCAACAAGGAAATGGTCAATATTATATGGAAGTGACAGGCGGGTTTATTAAAACAACAACTGCTCATTATGTTATGGCTCAAAAATAGAAAAAGGGAGAAATACAGCAACAGAAAAGGTTGAAGGAAGAATTTGTTCGATGTATGATGGAAGAGGTATAAGGTTTTAGTAAAAAAATAAAATGAATAAAACAGATAAAATAATCGAATTAAAAGAATTATTAGATTCGGGTCGGATTAGTTAAAAATAAAGGTGAATTTACTTACTATAGAGGTCAAGAATACAGTTACCAAGTTGATGTAACAGTTGAAGATGATTCATATATGTGGAAAATAATAGAATAAATATTTTGAAATATTATACTATTTAAATTAATAATTAATAAAAATGACTGATAAAATTAAAGTACATGAACAATTACTTGAATTGTTAAATGAAAAATATATTACTAGAGGAGAATATTTGCTTTCAATAAAAGATAGTTTATTTTCTTTAGGTGATAAGGTGAAAATTCATGAACAACTCGATGAGTTACTTCAAAATGGTTATATTACTAAAGATGAATATTTAGTTTTAATAAAAGATAATTTGACTTCTGTTGAAGAAAAAAAAATCAAATATTTCGAAAGAAATCAAAAGCACTGAACATACTATTTTGGATAAAAATTTTATACAAAGGATAAAAAATGCTGGTAGTAACGTAATAGGTATTTTTTATTATATAATTTTTATAATAATTCTAAAATATTTGTATGATTTGCTTTTAGATGTAAAAAGAGAATATTTTTTGAGAGAACAAGGCATAAACACAGATTATTCTCAAACAAATAAAATTACTGAATTTATTTTAAATTTTGACAATATTGATTCCATCGTAGAAAATCTTAATTATCTATCTGAATTTTACTATTTGATACAAAATATTGTTTTTCTAATTTTTTTAATGGATTTGTATAATTTAGGTTATAACTTAAAAAATATTGACAAAAAAATATAAATTATGAATGCCTCCCTTTTATTACAAATTATAATATTTATCCTAATATTTTTCTACTTTATATTTCTTTTAAAAAATCAAAAGAAGAGAATAAATTTATTGAGATTCATAATAATTTTAATTTTATGCTTTATTATTTTCTTATTTTGGAATTCAATGTTTAAATAAATTTAGTTTCTTTAATAAGTTTAATCAAAAACATTTTTATGATTGATAATAATATAAAATCAGAGTTAGAAAAAATTAAAGAACTTTTAGACACAAATGTTATTTCAGAATCAGAATACAATGTTTTAAAAGAAGAAATTCTATTTAAAATAAACTCTAAAAAAGAGGATTTAAAAATTAAACCAAAATTTGAATCTAGTAATGTATCTGAAACAAAAACATTTTATGATTATAATAAACAAAGCTCTCATAACTTTTATTCGTATATAATTATTATATGTTTTGTAATCGGTTTTTTAGTTTGGAATTCTAATGACAATTCAGATGATACACAATCAGAAAGCGATATAACAAGCACTGAGAGTTCATCAGTAGAAACAGATAGTTATGTTCCAACAACTATTTGTAAGATTTGCGGAAATGAATTTTCTGGTGATGGTTATGATAAAATTGATGGGATTTATCAAAGAAATACAAATATACAAACAGAGCTTTGCAGTTCTTCTTGTGCTAGAATAGAGGAAAAAAATATTGAAGATAAATATGAAAAGATTCTTGAAAAAAATGGTTATAAATCTTCAAAATATTTTTCAATTGATAATGATGATAGACTTAAAGTAGGAAAAGACGGAAGACTTTATGAAAGTAAACCATGTTCATTATGTAATGGAACAGGAATTGAAAGCGGAAGAAATATTATGACAGGTGAAGTTGAAGGGAGAATTTGTCCTATGTGTGATGGACGAGGAGTAAGGTCTTATTAAAAAATTAAAATGAATAAAACTGATAAAATAATCGAATTAAAAGAATTATTAGACTTAGGTCTTATTAATATATCAGACTTTGAAAGACTAAAAAAACTTATTTTTGAAAATCCACAACAAGCATTTGAAGAAATAAATAAATCCAAAACTTCTGATTTTATTGAAAATATTAAAAAAAGAAGAACTGATAATTTGAATGAAATAAATAAATGCGCTAGTAGTAAAAATATTGAAACTGAAGAAAAAATTGAGAATAATGATTCCATATCAGATACTTCTATTGTAAATACCACTACTATTCCAAACAAAAAAAGTGATTATAAGTTTTACATTTTTGGGATTTTGGGATTTGTGCTTTTATTTTTTGGAGTTTCATATATTATAAATAATAACAATGATAAAGAAAAAGTTAAAGAAACAACGTTAGTTGATTCATCTTACACGGCTCCAAAAGAAATTAATTTACAAAGTAACCAAGAGAATTATTTAGACTCATCAAGTAATAATGAAATTCAAAAATCAAATGTAAATATTGATGAAAATGATGTAGTTCAAGAAAAAAACAATGAAATTGAGTATTCAAATGCAAATATTGATGAATTTGAAGATGATGAAGAAATTCCTTTTGCTGTTGTAGAAGACGTGCCTGTTTTTCCATATTGTGAAGGTGTGGTAAAAAACAAACGAACAGAATGTTTTATGGCACAAATGGCTAAACATATTAAGTTAAATCAACAATATCCAGAAAAAGCAATGGAAGATGGTATTGAAGGCAGGATTTCAGTTGTTTTTATTATTGATAAACAAGGTTATGTGACTAATATACAAGTAAGAGGCCCTAAAGGAGGAGAATTACTTGAAAATGAGGCAAAAAGAGTAATTGAGTTACTGCCTAAATTTAAGGCAGGTATGAAAAATGGAAGACCAGTAAAAGTGAAATATAGTCAACCAATTACATTTAAACTTCAATAAGTTAATGAGTAAAACTGAAAAAATAATCGAATTAAAAGAACTATTAGATTCTGGTCTTATTAGTAGTGATGACTTTGAAAGGCTTAAAAAACAAATTTTTGAAGAACCTGAAAAAGTTAGTTTTGAAATAAAAAAAATAAAACAAGTAGATATTTTAGATAATGTACGCCAAAAAAGAAATATTTTCTATGATTCAATTAAAAAATGTACAAAATGTGGTTCTGATAATAAATTAGAAAACCAGATTTGTAGTGTTTGTAAATCAGATTTTCCTATTGTTGAATCCAAAACCGAACAAAAAAATTATATTGAAAATAAAAAAAGTGATTATAAGTTTTACATTTTTGGGATTTTGGGATTTGTGCTTTTATTTTTTGGAGTTTCATATTTTATAAATAATCATAATGATAAAGAACAAAAAGAATCAGAAGTGCCAACAGCTTTTGACTCAATATCAGTAGAACCAGTCCCTACTGTTTCAGTTGAAGAAAATTCAGATAAAATGTTAGATGTTTTAATACAAAATGAAATTGAAAAATGGAAAAATGAATTAATCTCACAAAAAAAATATAATTATCCTTGTAGAGAAGTTGATGAAGAAATTACACTAGAAATTACAGCTGAATGGTTTCAAAAATATTATGACGGGCCCATTTTATCAATAAGTCCAGATATTAAAATATTAAAATATGATATTAATAATGATAATTTTTTTGATGCTTTATGTTATTTTGAGCCTGATAATTGTGGTAGTGCAAATGGCACATCAGGACAAGGTTCTGAAGAGGCAATGTTAGTATATTCATCAAAAAATGATAAATATTTGACAAAATATAACTTAACAAATTTGATAGAAGAAAACATTAAATTAAAATTTGGTGATGACCAAGTTAGAAGTGTTCTAATAAAATATAATAACTTTAATTTAAATATTGAGGGGAGTTATATTTTATATCTTGTTAATGATGCTGGTTGTTGCCCAAGTATTAATGGGTTTTTTAGTTTTGACCTAAAAAATTCCAAATTAAATGAAATATCTAAATTTCAAAATAACTAATAGTTTACCAAAATAAAAGTTTTATTATAACTATAATTCAAACCTTTTTCAATTCTCACTAAACTCAAAATCAAAATCTTTGAGTTTTTTGTTTATATAGAAAATGATGCTAATTTCAATCGTGTCATCTTTTATGGTCACAAAGAAATTATGAACATTCCATATATATCGAGCTAATCTTCTTGTTAGTTTTTCAATATCCAAATTGCAATCCTTCTTATAATCAAATTTGATTGTGATTTCTTTGGGTCTTAAAAAGTGCTTGCGCTCCACAAAAGTGGACATTTGCATTTCTCGGCTTCCATAAAATTTAAACATTAAATTATGTATGGCTGTTAAATCAACTCGCATCATTAGGCAACTTGTAAATTTGAGTTCAACATTA
>JBEICW010000258.1:0-5193 GCA_040383785.1 Ignavibacteria bacterium
AAACAAAATTAATTAAAGATTTTTTTAGATAGTTATTTAAATAAAATATAAAAAAGATAAATATTAACTGATGAAGATAAGTATAGTAATTTTTACAAGAAATAGAAAAGGTATTTTAGAAGTTGCTTTAAATAAATATAAAGAGCAAACATACCAAAATTTTGAGATCATTTTATTAGACAATGGCTCTACTGATGGAACTCCAGAGATGATTAGGGAAAAGTTTCCCGAAATTCAATATATATATTTCCCAGATAATTTGTTTTTATATGCTTTTAATTATGGAGTAACATTAGCAAGTGGAGATTTGATATGGCGAACCGATGACGATGCCTACCCACAAGAGAATACTTTATTTGACGACATTGTAAATAAATTTAAAAAATATCCAGAAATTGATATTTTAGCTACAGAAATATTTGAAATAAATATAAATCAATTAAGTAAATGGTATAATGGTAAAATTGTTAATAATGATATACCTTTAAATGGAATTGAAGTTCCTACATTTATTGGTCCTGGAGCAATGATTAAGCGTGAGATATTTACAAAAATTGGTGGTTTTTGGGATTTTGGTTTTGAAGAAACAGACTTTGCAACACGTGCAATTATTAGTGGCTATAATATCAGATTTTTTCCTCAATTTGTTGTTAATCATTTTGCTGACCCGTCTTCAAGAAATTTAGCAGATAGAAGAATAAAATACGCAATGCAATTTACAAGATATTATACCAAATATTTCCCATTATCAAATATCTACATCAATGTTATATTTATACATATTGGTTTTACATTATTTTCAATTTTTCATAAATTAGGTATAAAAGTTTTAATTGAAGGTAATTTAAGCATAATTACACAAATGTTAAAAACATTTAGAACTGAAAGAATAAAAATAAATAAAAAACAATTAGAAAATATAACAATGGGTCAGAGTTATTTAAAAAATGAATTATATTATGTTAGAATGAGAATTAAGAAAAAATATAATATTTAAAAATCAAAAATAATTTTTTGTTCAAATTTAGAATATGAAAATATTACAAATATCACCTCAAAATGTATTACCACCAACTGATGGTGGTAAAGTTGGTATTTATAATATTTTTAAAACACTAAATAAATTGGGAGTTCAGACAGATATTGCATTTTATTATGATCAAATTGAAAATATAGAATATTGGAATAAATGGAAAAATATTGGCAACTTATCACCAATTCAATTAAATACAGAAAATACAAAACTTCGTATTATATCGAGTTTTCTTACAAATCAATCTTTATATCTTACTAAACATATTAATAAAGAAGTATTATCTCAATTTGAAAATTTAATTGAGACAAATAATTATGATGTTCTTCTTTGTGATCATACCGCGATGGCTCCAGTTGGATTATACCTCAAAAAAAAATATAATTTACCAACATTTTTACGATTACATAATATTGAATATTTGATTTGGGAAAGATATTATCAAGAATTAAATAAGCTGAATCCACTTAAATTATTTATCGGACAACAAGCAAATCTTCTCAAAAAATACGAAGAAGCAAATTATAATAAATTTGATCATGTATTTACAATTAATGAAAACGAAAAAGAATTTGTTAAGCAAATGAGCCCTTTTTCTAAAATAGAAACTATATCTGCTGGAGTTGATAATGAAATGTGGAATTATAAAGATTTAGACTTTGAATTAAAAAAAGAAAATATAATTTCTATTGCTACTAATTTTAACTGGGTGCATAATATCAATGGTATTGATTGGTTTATTTCTGAAGTTTTGCCATTGATAAAATTAGAGATACCAGATATTAAATTAAAATTGTATGGTAAAGGGTTACCTGAAAAGTATAAAAATATTAAATCTAGTGGGATTTTTGGAGTTGGATTTGTAGAAGATATAGTAAAAGAATTAAAAAAATCAAAAGTTTACATTGCACCTCTTTTTGTGGGTGCAGGAATTAGGATTAAAATCTTGGAAGCAATGGGGTGTGGATTACCTGTAGTTGCTACAAAAGTCTCTGCTGATGGTATCAAAGCTAATGAAAATGATGGCTTGTTCGTATCTAATGATGCATCTAAACAAGCCCAAATTATAATAGATTTACTCCAAAATAAAAACAAATTAAAGTTGCTTTCTCAAAACTCTGCAACTTTTATTTATGAAAATTATAGCTGGGAAAAATCAATTTCAAAAATGATTGAAATAATAGATATTACTCTTAAAAATCACAAAAAATAAATATTCTAAAAAATAATATATACAAAAAATATATACATACAAAACTTCCCAAAATAGAAATATTGTATAATATTAAGAAATTTCCATGTAATCTAAGTCTTTATTGAAACTTTCTTTTAATCTACTCAAAGCGAAAACTGAAATCGATGTTACAAGGAAAATCATAATAAATGCTGCAGTTATGATATTTGTTTGCACTACAAAATACTCAAATAAATAGGTAATTGGTATTAATGCACCGCGTGCAAAGTTTGGAGCAGTAGTAGTAACTGTTGAACGCAAATTAGTTCCAAATTGTTCAGAAGCAATAGTTACAAATGTTGCCCAATATCCAACAGATATTCCAATAAAAAAAGCAATCACATTAAATTTATCAGGGGTAATACCGTAACTATTAAGATACCAGAAAGTTGTAATTATAGAGAATATTTGTAATATTAATAATACCAATCTTCTTGATTTGAAATATTGAGCTAAAACTCCAGCTAAAATATCGCCTATAGCTAATCCAATATATGCAAATAGTATCCCTTTTCCAGCACTTAAAGTAATTGGTGCTCCTAATGCTTTGCCAATTTCTGGAGATTGAGAAATTAATATCCCAATAACAAACCAAGTTGGTAGCCCAATCAATAAGCAATATATGTAACGTAAAAATCGTTCTTTGTTATTAAACAGCATTAATAATTTGCCTTTTTCAATCTTCTTTTCCATTACATCTTTAAACATAGCGGACTCAAATGAGCCAATCCTAAGAAATAAAAGTAATAATCCCATTATTCCACCGGTTATATAAGCTATTCTCCAACTAAATAAATCTGAGACATAAAATGCTGCGATTGCTCCCAACAATCCTATTGAGGCAACGAGCATTGTTCCGTAACCTCTATGCTCTTTTCCCATACTTTCCGATACTAACGTAATACCCGCTCCTAATTCACCTGCTAAGCCAATTCCTGCAATGAAACGGATAATTGCATAAGTATGAATATCATATACAAACGCATTTGCAATATTTGCAAGTGAATACATCAATATAGAACCAAAAAGTACTTTTATTCTGCCAAATTTATCTCCCAGAACTCCCCAAAGTATTCCACCAATTAATAAACCACCCATCTGCATATTCAAAACATATTCGCCATCTAATCGCATATCAGCTTCTGGAATTCCAATATCTTTAAAACTTTGTACTCTGATAATTGAAAAAATAACTAAATCATAAATATCAACAAAATACCCCAATGCTGCTACCAGTACAACTAACCAAACATTTTTGGGGAAGAAATTACGTATATTATTAATCATGTTTTTAATTTTTGTATAACATATTTTTAACTAAGAATTTATGTGAATGTAAAATTAATCATTTTTTAGATAATCTAAAAAATTAATTTTCAAAATTTATTAAATGATTATACACACAGTCTGGTTACAAAGTTATTAGTTAATTAAAATTATTTCTCAAAGTTGATAAAAATCATAAAAATTGAATTAGTTAATTTTGTAATTTTGTTTAATTATTTAACCAAATATAAATTAATAAAATAGAGCTTAAAAAATGGATAACAAATATTCTTCAGTACATTATAGTAGTTATTTAGGTTTGGATAAAATCCTAAATGCACAGGAATTGCGTAGTAGTGCTTTGGGTGAAACTGCCCATGATGAAATGTTATTTATAATTATCCATCAAGTTTATGAACTTTGGTTTAAGCAAATTGGTTGGGAAATTGATTCAATTATTGAAATGTTCAAAACTGATTCCGTTGATGAAACTAATATTGGTACTGCTATTGCCAGATTAAATAGAGTTACAGAAATTGAGCAAGTATTGATTGACCAAATAAGAGTTCTGGAAACAATGACTTCTTTGGACTTTTTAGATTTTAGAAACTATCTAATCCCATCATCTGGTTTTCAAAGTTTTCAATTTAGAGTGGTAGAAATTAAATTAGGACTTAGAAACCAAAATAGATTAACTTATAATCAAAAAGTATTCTCATCTGTATTTTCTGAGGAGCAGCAAGAATTGATACAAAATTTAGAAAAAGAGCCAAGTTTATTTGATTTGATAGAAAAATGGTTAGAACGTACACCATTTTTAGATTTTGAAGATTTTAATTTTAAAGAGCAATATCTAAAAGCAGTTGATAAAATGACAAAAACTGAAAAAGAAGCAATAGAAGCAACCACATTTATTAGTGAAGAAGATAAAGGTATTAGAATTAAAATGCTATTGGAAACTCAAAAGTATATAGAAAATTCTATGGATGAAGATTATCATAATTCGCAAATTGCGGAAGGAACTATAAGATTATCTTACAAGGCATCTATGGGTGCATTGTTGATTAATCTTTATCGAGACCAACCAATATTGCGTAATCCATTTAATTTACTTACTAAAATTACAGATGTAGATGAAATGTTTACAATGTGGAGACATAGACATGCGCAGATGGTACTTAGAATGTTAGGCAAAAAAATGGGTACAGGTGGTTCGTCAGGGCATGGATATCTAAAACAAACTACAGACCAGCACCACATTTATAGAGATTTACATAATATTTCAACTTTACTAATTCCTCGCTCGGAATTACCAGAATTACCAGCCAAATTAAGAGAAAAATTAGGTTTTAGTTATAAATAATTGTTTAGAAAATAAAAATAGTATTAAATTCAAAAGGTAAGCTGAATAGAATTAAATTAATTCAAACAACTTACCTTTTCCTTTATTTTAGGAATATAGCAAAATATTTTATAATATTATTTATTTACGATAAATTTTAGATTTTTACTATACGGACCAGCGTAAATTTGAATAAAATACATACCATTGGGTATAAACTCAATAGGTAATAAAACTTTATGCTCACCTTGTTTTTGAACTTGTTTTCCAAAATCATTTATTAAATTACCCATTACATCAAATACTTTTATATCTACC
>JBEICW010000259.1:0-5158 GCA_040383785.1 Ignavibacteria bacterium
ATGTTTTAAAAAAGAGATTAGAATTTAATAATGGTGATGCTTATGATGTTGAGAAATTTGACCAAAACTTAAAAGGGAATCAAGATCAAACAGATGCTGCTTCAATGTATAATAATAATGGTTATCTTTCTACTCAATTGATGAAAGAAGAAGTTAGAGTTAGTGATGATAGTGTTGATATTGTAATTAAAGTATATGAAAATGAAAGATTTAAAATTCGTAGAATTGATATAGTTGGAAACACTAAAACAAAAGATAAAGTTATTAGACGTGAACTATTTACACGCCCTGGTGATTTTTTCGACCGTTCAGCTATTATAAATAGTATAAAAGCATTGGGAATGATGAACTACTTTAATCCAGAAGCTTTGCAACCATCAATTACTCCAGTACCAGGTGATAATACAGCTGTAGATATAGTTTATAAAGTTGAGGAGCGTTCTACTGATACTTTTAATGCCTCAATTGGATTCGCTGGTTCATTTGGACTAACTGGCTCAGTTGGTTTTACATTTAATAATTTCTCAGTAACAGAACCACTTCAAGGTGGTGGTGGACAGATTTTCAATTTTAATTGGGAGTTTGGTCAGTTATCACGTTTTCAATCTTTTTCAATAGGATTAACTGAACCATGGTTAAATGATGAACCAACTACTTTGGGTTTTAATGTCTATGATACAAAATTCAACTTACCAACTTATAAATTGAGAAGAACTGGGGCAAGTGCTAATATTGGTCGTAGATTTAAGTGGCCTGATGATTATTTTAGAGGTGATTGGAGTTTTAGATTTCAATATAACGATGTTGGTGACAACGTTGCAAATACAATGTTCAGAAATGGTACTGAATTTGCCATTTCACAAACTTTCTCGAGAACCAATACAAATAATATGTTTTTCCCTTCTACTGGCTCGAGGTTTATTTTAGCTTCTACACTTGCAGCTGGTGGGTTGGGTATTGGAACAATTGATTATTTCAAAAATGAATTAACGTTAGATTTTTATAATTCTATGCTAAGGGTAGCTGACAGCGATAAATTAGTTTTGTATTTGGGTACAAAAATGGGTTATGTTGAAGGATTAAAAAGTGACTCAAGTTTTAATCCAATTGAACTATATCGTATGGGTGGTAATGGTTTGGGGCAATTTGGTGTAACTCCGCTAAGAGGATATGTTGACCAGTCAATAGGTAGAAACGGAGGTAAGTTAATGTCAAGATATATGGCTGAACTAAGATTAGCTGTTTCACTTAATCCAATGCCAATTTATGTTTATGCATTTGCCGAAGCAGGTAACGTTTGGGATACATTTAGTAAATATGATCCGTTTGATTTGAAACGTTCTGCAGGTTTGGGACTTCAAATGTTCTTAAATCCTATTGGTATAGTTGGTTTTAGTTATGGCTATGGATTTGATGCTCCAAGAGGTACAACCGAACCATCTGGATGGAGATTTTTATTTCACTTAGGACAGCAATAGTATTTTGTAAATTATAAATTATAAAAGTTAGCTAAAATTAAATTTATTGCTAACTAAAAAAAAATAATTAATTTGCATATCTAAATTTTGTAATATTTAAAAAATAAATCTAAAATTAATTTTAAATACTAATAAATCGAAAAAATAATATTTTTATAAGAATTAAAGGATAAAATGAAAAGTATATTGAAACTTTCGTTAGCAGTTGTAGTAGCTTTTACAACATTAGCATTTACTAATGTGTCTTTTGCTCAAAATCTTAAAATTGGTGTTGTAGATGTTGCTTTGGTAGTAGAATCTATGCCAGAAGCAGCTCAAGGTGAGAAATATATCAAAGAAGTAAGTACAAAATATCAAGATACTTTACTTCAGATGCAAAAAAACTTAGAAGAAAAAGTTGCACAATATAGAAAACAACAAGCAATGATGCCTAAAGACCAACAAACTAAAACTGAAGAAGAATTGCAAGGTCAAAATCAACAATTAGTTGGTTACCAACAATCAAAATTTAGCCAAGGTGGGGAATTATCAAGAATTAGAGAAAGTATCTTAACTCCATTAAGAGAAAAAGTAATAGCAGCAATCAAAGAAGTTGCTAAAACTGAAAAAATGAACTTTATTTTTGAAAAAACTAATGGTTCTGTTTTACATTCAGATGATAAATTTGACATTACATTTAGTGTAATTGACAAAATCAAACGTGGAAGTGGGGAAAAAGAAGATAAAAAATAATTTTTATCAAAAAATAATCTCAAATTAAAAAACTGCTAATAAACTTAGCAGTTTTTTTATGTTTAATTAGGATTAAAAAAAAATATTTATTAGAGTAATTTAACAAATATTATCTATTCCATAATTTTTTTAATCTATCAAATAACTTCTTTTCCGTGCCATTTTCAGTTGGATTGTAAAATGATTTTGGTTTAATTTCAACTGGAAAATAATTTTCATTTGGAATAAAATTTTCATCATAGTCATGAGGGTATTTGTATTCTTCTCCATAACCAATATTTTTCATTAGTTTTGTAGGTGCGTTTCTTAATTTTAATGGCACTTTAAGATTATCACTATATGTAGATTTGATGTAAGTTAATGCTTTTTCTATTGCCATATATGAAGAATTAGATTTTGGTGCCAAAGCCAAATATACAATTGCTTGTGCGATATTAATTCTACATTCCGGCATACCTATTACTTCTACTGCTTTAAAGACATTTACAGCCACATTAAGGGCATTAGGGTCTGCATTGCCAATATCTTCACTTGCGAATATTATCAATCGTCTAACAATAAACTTGGGGTCTTCTCCGGCATTTAACATTTTTGCTACCCAAAGCATAGCAGCATCTGGGTCAGAGCCACGTAAAGACTTAATCATTGCTGAAATATTATCATAATGACTTTCTCTATTTTTATCATAATAAGCTATTTGTTGCTGCAAAGCAGATTCAAAATGTTCATTTTTTAGATTAATACTTTCTTCGTTTTCAAACTGTTGACTTTCAATTTGCTCATTAAAAAATAGTATTGTGGTTTCTAATGCTTTTAGTATTGAGCGTCCATCTCCTCCAGAATATCTAATTAGAAAATCCCATTCTTCAACTTGGACATTAAGTTTACTTATAATTGGATCTTTAATTAAAGCATTTTGGATTAATTCTTTGAGTTCATTTTCTTCGAGGTTTTTAAGAATATAAACATTACATCTACTAAGTAAAGCTGGATTAATTTCAAAAGATGGGTTTTCTGTAGTAGCTCCAACTAATGTGATAACACCTTTTTCGATTGCATCGAGTAAAATATCTTGTTGAGATTTATTAAATCTGTGAATTTCATCAATAAATAAAATCGTATTTTTATTTGATTTTTTCAGTTTTTTTGATTGCTCAATTATTTCTCTAATATCTTTAATTCCACTATCAATTGCTGATATTTTAATATATCTTGAATTTGTATAATCTGCAATTAAATTTGCAAGTGTTGTTTTACCTGTTCCTGGTGGTCCCCAAAAGATAATTGAAGGAAAGAACTTTTTTGAAAAAAACTTTGTAAAAGGTGAATTTTCTCCCAAAAGATGTTTTTGTCCAATGATGTCTTCCACTCTTTTGGGGCGCATTCTTTCAGGCAATGGTATAAACTCTAAATTTGATTGATTCATACTAATTAAATTATTTTTACTCAATTTATTTTCAAGTTCATTATTAAATAAATCCATTTTACAAATCCAATTACTTAGTAAATTGTTAAAAATAATAACGCATACCAATTAGTATGCGTTATTAAAAAATTAAAATTTATATTATATAAAAGTTTTTATTTTGTTTCATATACAGTATTCAAAAATTCGAACCACTCTTTATAATTTCTAATATTATTTCCAAGCCCAGTTATTCCGTGTCCCCCACCTTCAAATTCTACTAACTTATATGGTTTGTTATATTTTTTTAAACTATCTGCCATAAATCTACTACCTTCAATTGGCACTCTATTGTCATTAGTTCCGTGGGTTAAAAGTAATTTACCTTTTAATTTATCAGCATGGTACAATGGACTTCTGTCATTTAATTTTACAGCTTCTGTCTTTGGGTCGCCTGCTTCTAATGTAACCCAATCAGGAATATTACAATGATTATAAAAGTGAATAATATCAGAAAAACCAGCGTGACTGATTCCAAATCCCCAATCAAAACTTGCTTTTACTCCATTAATTTCACCAGGGAATGTTAGCACTCTCATTGAAGCATATCCACCATGACTTCCACCAAATACACCAATTCTTTGAGGTGGAATGCCTAATTTTTTAGATATAAACTGACCTGCATAAATAATATCTATAATCTCATTACCACCAAGGTCTTTATCATTAAGTGCATAAAATTCTTTACCAAAACCAGCACAACCTCTTGGAGATGGGCTAAATACATAAACTCCAGCCTCTGCTAAAATATGCTCACGATTATTAAAAACATTGTTGCCACCATAAAAAGATTGAATCATTACTAATTGTTTATCTTTAGGTAATGGATTTTTGGGTTTATATAAAAATCCGTGTAACATTCGAGTTTTTCCAGTATTTGAGTCAATATCAAAGGTAGGGAATTCTACTCTTTCTAAAGTTGCATTAATGATTTGATCACTCAGCTCTTTTGGTAACCCAATATAATTCTTAAATTCAAATTTATCAGTAGTTATTGTTATTTCATCAATTCTAAATTTATTAATTGCCGAATTTGTAGTTACTAATATTTTATTCTCTTTAATGTCAGATATAGTTAAGTTTTCGGAAACATTTTGTTTAATAATTTCAGCACCATTTGTTGGGTCTATCAAATAAATTGTACTTTCAATTGGTGAAGCTACTATTGCAAATATTCTTTTTTGTCCTCCAATTTCAATAACTTCAGCATCTTTAATATCTATTTTATAATTAGTTATTTGTCTAATAGATTTAGTTTTTATATTATATGCAAATATATTATTAAAACCATTTTCGTTAGAGGTATATGCAAACTCTTCGTTGCTTAACCAATCTCCTAATATTTCTGGAAAACTACGTGATTTGGAAGCATCTGTTATTACTTCAATTTTTTTTGTTTTAAAATCAATGTAAGCGACATTGGCATAAGTTCTATCAGTACCTTTTAGTACACCAGTAGCAATTCCATTACCATTGGGTTGCC
>JBEICW010000260.1:0-5154 GCA_040383785.1 Ignavibacteria bacterium
AATATAAAAAATTACAAACCTAAAGACAATTACAAGCAAGCATCTGTTTTGGCTTTGCTAACTGAAAATTCTAACTTGGGTTATACTTCTACCTCAGTGTTAATTACCGAAAGAAGTGCTAATTTGAATAGTCATAGCGGGCAGTTATCATTCCCAGGTGGCAGACGCGAACCCAACGAAACAGAGTTGGAAGCTGCATTGCGAGAAACGGAAGAAGAAATTGGTCTGCACCGCAATCATATCGAAATAATCGGACAGCTTAGCGAACTTTATGCTCCACCTTCCAATTCAGTCATAATTCCATTTGTTGGTTTTTTGAATCACGATTACGAAGAAGAGAAATTTCATTCTAATTTGGTACTAAGCCAGCAAGAAGTAGAAAAAGCATTTTTTGTAGATTTGGATTATTTGATAAACCCAATAAACCTCAAAAAAGAAATCTGGAATCTAATGGGTAAAGATATTGAAGTGCCGTTTTGGGATATAAGTACAATCACCTCCACCAAAGTCCCACTTTGGGGTGCCACAGCCATAATGCTAAAAGAGTTGTTAGCAATTTATGAAGATTATAAGAGTGGAAAATGAGAGTAGGTATAGGTGTTTCTAAACATTATTGTGACGCAATAAATGCGTCATAAGAAAATGATTAATGATAAATTGTACATGGTTAATGATTTGAAGAAAGTTCATTAAAAAAATGCAAAATCAAAATTCTTGCTGAATTATTAAATTGTAGCCGTTGCTAACATTTGATGGATTTTTTGTTCCTGTGTAAATTAGAGTGTAACCTTTTTTGTAACTTAATTTTACGTCTGTAACTCGACTGAGTGAGTCTAAGGTGTTGGTATTTTTGAAATATAGTGTAAATTTATTATCGTTGGTTTCAATTTTATAGCTTGAAATAGCTTTATAACCCAAACCAGTAATTTCTGGCAAAACATCAATACCTGTATTATTTTGATACACGCTCAATCCATCTACATCAATTGCAGCATTTACAAATCTACGTCTAATTTCTTTATTACCCAAAATGTATTTATTTGTGGTTGCATCTATTATTTCTTGATTATTTTTGTCTCCACAAGCAATAAGTAGCGGTCTTGAATCTTTGGTAAAATTAAAGGTTTCAGTTTTACTGCCAAGTGTAATTTGATAATTACCAGCTTTTACTACTCCGGAAATATTAGTACCAGAGTATAAATTAGCATTAGTAATAATATCGCCAAGATTAGTATTTATAAATTCTAATTCACTTGTAGCATTAACTATTTGATAAAAAACTCCCTCTTCAGAATTTTGAATAATTCTACTTACTGCATTGCCATCATAATAATCATCAATTAGCGAAATTTTGGGAGTCTCCCCATCTTTGCCTGTTATCACAAGTAAATAACTTTTATTTGGTTCTATATTTTCTACAACACCTGTTATATAGTCAATTGGCTGAGAATTAGAAAATACAGTTATTGGCAGATAACCGGATTGAGTGATTTTCACACCGCCAATCGCCTCGAAAGGTATTGCAGATTCAAATATCTCACCAGAGCGATAGTTTAATGATTTTACACTATTATCAGTTCTTGTTCCAGCTGAAATTGTTAGAGTTTTTTCAGAATTAAACAAATTTACTACTCTAATTATTGATTTTCCATTCCAAGTCTCAAACAA
Source organism: Ignavibacteria bacterium (assembly GCA_040383785.1). Taxonomy (GTDB): domain Bacteria; phylum Bacteroidota; class Ignavibacteria; order Kapaibacteriales; family UBA2268; genus JBDNHS01. The sequence goes on from JBEICW010000260.1 coordinate 1,669, forward strand.
CTTAAATTGAGGCACATTCAAAGCTTTGATTTTACTTTGGTTATCTTCCAATTTATCATAAATAATTGAAGTATATTTTTGGTTTAATTCTAATGTTGTAAAAAATGATTCACTCTGACCAGTAGGATTTGTAATTGTAAATTTATCTAATGAACTACCTTTACAAGCACCTACATTTTTGTAATTAGTGATAGAATTTGGATTAATGTCGTTAAAAATATTAGTTTCACTATCAGAAATTGAAATGTCTGTATTTGATAAATTTATCATTCTAAATTGAGTTTCGGTCTGAGTTAAAGGCGTTAATTTTTCAAATGAGTTTGTATTTCTACCATATTCATCAAGCAAATAAACAACTTCTTTGTTATCAAAATCTTTGGCAACAACTATCATATATTCTAATTTGTCAATCAAATTAATCTCATAAGTTCCCAAACTAACTTCGCCATTGTTTGTAGATTTAGTAACAGAAAAGCTATTAATTCCCGAGAAAACATGTGAATATGCTGAGGCACTTCTATACTGCACACTTGTTGCTAAAGAAAGTCCATTTTGGCAACCCAGTTTTAGATTATAGCTTGAATTTGAATCACCAATTGCATTAAAAAGTCGGATATTTGATTGATTGTTTTCACTTAATGCAACTATTGAGGTAGCAACCGAAATTACAGTATCCACAACCCTTTGTGTGGTATCCCTTGCCCCAGATGGCAAAATAAAGTGAGTATATCTTAAATTACGAGTAAAACGTTGTTTTCTAAATTGCGTAAATTCTAAATTATTGTTTTTGTATATTTCCAAATCAACCGAATCAGAGGGAGGACTTACAGCATTACTTACACTTAAATATCCAATTTCCCCAAAAGTATAATCGTCAAACTTTAATTCGCGAGGAGATTTGTCTCCAGCCAAATTTATCACTCTCGAAAGCACAGAAGCAGAGCTGGAAGGAGGATTAACCAAGTTCTCATTTTCGTCTGGGCAGCCACTAAGTCCTAATGAAAAAGTTAAACATACTAATAAAAATAATGTTTTAAATTTAGATAATTTAGTAATTGATTTTAAATTCATTTTGAGTTTAAGTAGTATATTGAAATTTAGTTTGAATTATGTAAAATTCTGAACTTACTTAAACGCATAATGTAACTAAATCTTGTTTTATCAGTGGATTTTTTGTTTTTAGGAGTTGATTTAATTTACAAAAATATCTATAAATTTCAATTCTAACAAGTACAATGCATAGGAAATTATTATATCAACATATTACCCAAAAATATTATTGGTTGAGGTTTTATATCCTCCATTATTTTGATTGATATAATGCAATTCTATTCCCTTCAGTATCTTCAAATTCAGCAACAAACCCTAATCCATTGTTTGTTTTAGGGTATAAAATTTGTCCACCATTTAAAGTTGCTAATTTTAATGTTTTATCAATTTCTTCTGACATAAAGTAAACCACAACTCCGTTTTTGGTTGGTTTATAAATTTTCCCTTTTGCCAAGGCACCTGAAATACCAGAGTTCTCATCTGCAAATGGGAATAATGCCATTTCATTATTATCAATCGTGGTTTTATCAAATTCAAAGTTGAATACTTTTGTATAAAACTTTATTGCTCTATCAATATCATCAACTGGTATTTCAAAGTAAACTACTGGATTTGATTTTTTTGAAATTATACTCTTTTCAGCTTTTATTGGAGTTTCTTTAAATTTCTCACCACAAGAAACCAAAAGATGAATAAAAAGTCCAAAAATGGTTAAATTAATTATGTTTCTATTCCGATTCATTCTTCTTCTCAAATTTGTCCAGTTATATTTGTATTAGATTAGGTGTTTCAATTTAAAAATTCACTGAATAATTATTTATAGTTTATAAGCTCTACTACTACTTCATTCCTTCTATCAATCACTTCATAGGGTGGATTATATCCTAAAAATGAGAATTTATTTGTGTGTTGCAAATTCTCTTTTTCTAATTCTTTAATCAAAATAGACTTGTAATTCTCAATTTTGTCATTATTTGCCCAACCGTCAAAACGTATTGCAGCAATTATTTTTTCTGAATGCTTTTCAAATACTATTCTATCATTATTGGGATTTGGTAACTCTTCCAAATTATATGATTTAGGAACCATAAACATCATTTTGGTCGAATCTCCTAATTCCATTGTTACAGGTGAAGTCATAGCAATTTTTTCATTATTTTTATTATCACCAAAAATATAACCTGCCAATATTCTAAACCCTTCGCCAGAACTTTCTTTGTAGCCTTTTTTGCCAAGTTTTACACTCGAAAAAACAGCAGGTTCGTACTTTCTTATCTCAAAATTAGCGAACTTTTTAATTACTTGATAATTATGTTGCTCAGTATTATCTGTACTTTTTGAAATATAAACTTGTGCTAAAACTACAATTACAATTAGAGAAATCATTACGATTGCCATTTTCATTTTATTTACCCTTGTTTTGTTTTTAGATTGAACTTAAATTCTGTTATTTTTAACTTTAAATTTAGCTTCTATAACAATAAACAACCCAAATAAACTTTTTAACAAAAAACATCAAGAAAAAGATTATTAATAGCAATAATACTAAATCATTCAATAATTCACAAAAATAGTTTTTAAATTGAATTGCTTAATTGTCTTTTATGTCAATATCTATTACTGAGTTTGAAGATTGGTCATGGAATAATTCAATGAAAAAACCAAGCTGCAAAAAGTCCCTACCTATTTCATCATTTATCTTATAATCAAATTGATGTAAATATCCTACTTGTATAGTTGTGGCTTTAGTAGGTTTATAGTTTAGGGCATACAACATTCTATTTCTTTCAAAGTAAGGTTCATTATCAGTAAAAAATATCTCATTACTTGCTCCAATTAGGAATGGTTTGTATCCACTTGTTTCTTCACCAAATGGAAAAGATAAGCCAAGTCGGTATCTAAATCTATTTCTGAAACCACTACTTGTATTTCTAAATTCTATTCTATACCTTTGTTCTATTTTGATAGATCCAATTGATTGGAATAATGTAGCTTGGGGCCAAATTCTAAATTCGTCATTATTCTTAGGTGTTACAAAATTACCACCTTCTTGAAAAGTTTGGTAACTACCTGCACCTAATGTAAGTTTAAAATTATCATAGATTTTGTAGTTAACTCCAGCTTTGTACTCATAATAATGAAAATTATCATAAAATTTTAAAGAACGTAATTGCGACTCGCCAAAAAAACTCAACTTATCATTTATACTATATTTTAAATTCAGAATATTCCAACTACCTAATTCAAACATTTGGGAATAACTACAATTTATCAAAATCAAAAAAGTAATAATGATAGTATAAATCAATTTCATTTTTTTTCACCATTTCTAACTATTGCTATTGCTTTTTGTATAACCATAGAATTAGGAACAGTTATTATTTCACCATTTTTTGATTTTAAATGTATAAAAAAGTAAGTCAATTCTGTAATTTC
>JBEICW010000261.1:0-5151 GCA_040383785.1 Ignavibacteria bacterium
GAGTTATTCTGGCAAAAATATAAGTAATATCGATTTAAGTTTCATAACTACAACAAATGCTGACCTAAGCGAAATTAAAAAAATATTAAGAAATCTTGAAACTATAGAAAGATACAAAAATTCAAATTTATTATCTCCAACTCACCAAAGACTTTATAAAGAACTGATTGATGCAGAAATAAATGATATTTATGCATTAGAGATTTTGGGAGTAGCAACTCAAAATTTATATAAGAATATTCAATCGCACCTCAAAAATATGATTTTTGAGAGTGTTTCTAATTTTAATAACAATGTTGAAAATAGTTCGAATAATTCTAATAATTCTAATAATACGAATAATTCTAACCAAAATAGTAATCAAATAAATTCTGGATTTAATGGTAGTAATATATTCACTACTGTTAATGACTATACATTATTAAAAAGAGAAATTAATACAATATTAGTTGACAATTTGAATTTTGGAAGCCATTTGCATCCAAGTAAAAAGCAACAAAGGATAATATTTGTTGGACCTTCGGGTTCAGGAAAAACAAGTGCTTTGATAAAATTGGCAATTATAACAAAATTATTACATAATTCTAAAATTTTAATCGTTTCTGCAGATTCATATAAAGTTGGCGGGGTAGAGCAATTGCAAACACTATCGGCTATAGCATCAATCAATTTTAAATCTGCATTTACAAATCAAGAACTCCAAAAAGTACTTTTGGACGCAAGTGATTATGAATTTGTATTTATTGATACTTCTGGTAAAAGTCCTAATGACCCAAATTATATGAAGGAAATTAGAGATTTTATGAATATATCTCAACCGACAACTTCATATTTGGTGCAAAATGCAACAACAAATTTTAAAACTTTTAAGAAAATATTAGAAAACTTTTCTATTTTCAAAATTAGTGGTTTAATTTTGTCTAAAATAGATGAAACTGAAAGTATAGGTAATATTTTGTATTTGCTAAAAGAAAGTAATTTGAATTTATCATATTTTACAAATGGGCAGCAAATTCCAGATGATTTGGAACCTGCAAGTTCATCAAAGTTGATAAGTTTTATTTTCAACAATTAGTAGTAAACTAATCATAAATTAATAATTATCCAAATTTAATTGAACGAAAGACAAACCATATTAATAAATATATGTAGCGGAAAATCAGCCGTTGGCAAAAGTTTTGTAGCAAGTAATTTTGCCTACATTCTTTCTACTTTAGGTCATAGTGTTTTGCTTTGGGATGGTGATTACAATCAATCAATGCAAAATTATTTATTTGGTGTAAAACCCAATTATGGTGTTATTGATTTATTAGAAAAGAATTTGGAAATAGAAGATGTAGCCCATAAATTAGATGAAAATTTATATTTACTTACTAATTTGAGCCGCTCAAACCATAATTTAAAGTCTAATCAAGATAATTTTTTGAAAATAATTCAGAAAATTAAAAAGACTCAGTATTTTGATTTTATAATTTATGACTCATCTTCAGAATTAAGCAATGATTTCTTAAAATCAATAAAATCTTCAAATATGTTAATGTTATTGATTAATGATGACCCTTTATCGGTTATTGATGGATATGCTCTTTTAAAAATTATAAAAAATCATAAAAATGAAGATAAAATTAAATTATTAATCAATAATACTGTTGACGAAGCTGATGCAATAAATATGGAACAGAAATTGAATAGTGTAAATAAGAAGTTTTTAAATTTGAAAATTGAAAAAATTGGCTTTTTACCTTATGATAGACAAGTAAGAAGTTCTGTAATAAATCAAAATATATTTGTTAAGTATAATATTGATAATGAATTACATAAATCATTTGTAGAATTAGCAAATACAATTGATGAACAATTTTTTGTTTTACAAGATTAAAACTTTTTTCCAAATTTGTAATTTTACAGCAAATTTAATTATAAATACTATTAAAAATGCTATTTAAAGTGAAAAATATTTGAAAATGGATAATATAAACAAAATACTGTAGATAATAAACCAACTCAATATCTAACTCCCGAACAAAAGCAAAGGGAAAAAGAAAGAATTGATCGTGAGAAAAAAGAAGAAGCAGAACTTAAAAAGAAATTAGAAGTCAAACTTAAAAAGAAGAAAGATAAAGAAAAACGAATTGCAATTAAAAAGAAAAAAGAAGTTAAAAGAGTAAAATCTTTAATTAATTTACCATTTAGGTTGCATCTTCAAATTTCATTATTAGTTACTTTTTTAAGTTCAATTATAATGTTCTTTGGGATTGAATTAGAAGCTCTTAAAACAATTTATTTGTCTTTTATTATTTTTACTATTTTTTATTTGGGAACAGGAATAGTAATGGTCGGTTTATTTTTCTTGATTTCTGAAGAAAAGTTAGCTGAAGAAGAAGAACTTAAAAGAATTGAAAGTTTAAACAAAGTAGAAACGAAATCTAAAGAAGAATTAGAATTTGAAGAAATGGCTTTGATTGAAAAAGAAATTGCTGCACGTAAATTGGCAACCAAGTTACTTAAAGAAGAAAATATAGATAATATAAAATCTATACACATAGAAGATGAATTTGATTTTATAAATTCAGACTCTAAAATGAAACAGCCTAAAATTGACCTAGGAATAGATGAAGAAATATTTGATGATTCTGAAGAAGCTGATGATTCTGAAATTGATTTTGGTACTCAAAATTTTAGTACCCAAAATGATACAAGGAGTTTAGGCACTACTAATAAATATGATATATTTGATAATGATGAGTTTTTAGACATTGATTTAAATAAGCAAAAAGCTTAATTTGTAGGTTTGTTGAGTTAAGTAACATTTTATAATTTTTTAAAGAACATTCACAAAGTTTTTATTAATATTGTGTATTATTTATTCATAATGCTAATATTTAAATATGATAAAAAATTAACACTCATTTAAATGCTTGATTGTCTTAATTTTGCAATAAAAAAAAAGAATATTATGCAAACATTTGCCAGAACTATGAAATTTTCTGAAACTGAATTAAATTCTATTTGGTATAGATTTAGTCTTAAACAAAGCCCTAAGTTAAAAAATGATTTAATCATGCAATACTTATGGTTGGTTAAGTATGTACAAAAACAAATGAACCTACCCAAAGACTCAGTATTATCAAATGAAGATTTTACAAGTATTGGGATATTAGGACTAAGTGAGGCAATAGATAGATTTGAGTTATCAAGAGGTATTAAATTCGAGTCTTATGCAATACCAAGAATTAGAGGTATAATACAAGATGAATTAAGAAAATTAGACTGGCTTTCACGAACTGCTCGCAAAAAAGCACAAGATTTTTTAAACGCAAATGATGAACTAAGAAATGAAGTGGGTAGAGAAGCTACTCAGCAAGAGATAATGAGTAAATTAAATGTTACACCCGAACAATACGAAAAATATCTTGCAGCAGCAGCTGCCGCAAAAGCATCTTTTTCAATGTCTGATTCACATTATATTACCATTGATAATGAAGATATTGATATTTTGGATAATATTGATAATCAAGAAGAAAATAGTTTAGACAAAATTGTTAATGTTGAAAAAATGGATTTTTTGACAAAATATCTAAAAGAATTAAACGAGAAGAAAAGATTAGTAATGTCACTTTATTATTTTGAAGAACTAACATTTAAAGAAATAGGTACTTTGTTAAATGTATCAGAAAGTAGAATTTGTCAAATTCATACACAAGTTTTGAGTGAACTAAAAAAGAAATTAGCAGTAGTAGGTTTTAATTAACTTCTACTTCATAAATATTTTTACCTTATAGAATAAAAATCAATTTAAAATAATATGCTAACTAACGCAGTAAAACGAAAATTACAAACATTGAGAGACTTACCGGCAATTCCAACGGTAATATCTCAGTTATTGCGTTCTTTAGATAATGTTGATATACCTGCCTCACAAATAGCAAAGTTAATAGAAAGAGACCAAGCACTAACAAGTAAAGTTTTACAAGCGGCAAATTCACCATTTTACGGATTTTCACGTAGAATATCAACTGTAGAGTTAGCAGTTGTGATTATGGGTTTTAATTCTATAAAAGAAATTGTAATAAGTTTGGTAGTCCAAAAATTTGTTAAAAGATATTCCAAATCATTAATTGACATTAATAAATTTTGGGAATATTCTGTTTTTTGTGGAGCAGCAAGCAGGTTATTAGCTCGTAAATTAGGTTATAGATTAGCTGGTGAAGCCTTTGTAGCTGGATTAATGCATGATATGGGAATATTGATTCTAATTCAACATTTCAATTCTGAATTTAGAAAGATAAAAGTAATTCAAGAAGAGCAAAAGTTTTCATTGGTATATTCTGAAGAGATAGTTTTGGGTTGTACTCATGCTGATATTGGAGCTTGGTTAGCTGAAAAATGGAATTTGCCTCAGCAATTGGTAGAAGCAATTCAATATCATCATACACCATATTTGACCGCAATTAAATTACAAGAAGATGACACTAAAATTAAACTTCAAAATAAATTTTTAGATGAAGATTTATTAGGTAGTCGGTTTGGTTATAATTCTGGTAATAATGTTGGAACTAATTCTGAAAATACTCCCAAATCTAAATTTTCATTAGATAAAAATAATGCAAATAGAATATCTGAAAATCAAAAAAATAAGTTAAAAGTAAATAAACCACAAGCTAATCAAATTACTCAAAAATCTGGTGGTGTATTGTTAACTTCTAATAAAGCAAAAGTAAGCAATAACTCAAGTTTGCTAACTAAAACTGCAAAAAGAAAGAAAAATGAAGCACCAGAAGAATCATTTATGAATTTTAATGAAATCAAACAACCACTAACTGCAATAGTTTCGATGGCTGAATGGTTTGCCGATAATTTGGGCTACAAAACTTGGTCTGGTGAGAAAAATAAATCTAAATTATTTTTAGCATCTGATATTTTTGAAGAATTAACTCAAAATGACTTTTTGGACACTGGAAGTGCAATCGGCAAATTAAAACAAGAAATCTTATTAGAATTCGAAAGAGCAAGTGAACTTAATAAAATTAGCGTTCATAGTATTTATTAATTATATATTGAAAATTCAAATCAAATAATCCTCCAACTAAAAAACCTCCTTTAAAGACATTTTTATCTCTAAATCTAAAAAAAATTAAATATTTTAATCAA
>JBEICW010000262.1:0-5144 GCA_040383785.1 Ignavibacteria bacterium
CGTCATACCAAAGTGCTAATTTAAGCCCAAATGTAGTAGTTTCAGCATGAATACCATGAGAGCGACCTACACAAACAGTATGTTTGAATTCATTAGCCCTACGAGCCAATACTACCTTTAAATCATTCAAATCTTTTAAGATAATTTCGCCAGCTTGTTTGCATTGCACAGCCAAAGCGGTATCCAATACATCAGATGAAGTCATACCCAAATGTAAAAAGCGAGAATTTTGACCTACATATTCTTCTACATTTGTTAAAAAAGCAATTACGTCATGCTTGGTAACTTCTTCAATTTCATTAATTCGTTTTACATCAAAATTTGCTTTAGAGCGGATATCGTCAATTATTGATTGGTCAAGTAGTCCTGTTTCGATTTGTGCTTCGGCAGCCAATATCTCAATTTCAAGCCAAATTTTATATTTATTCTCTTCACTCCAAATCTGCCCCATTTCGGGTAATGTATATCTTTCTACCATTATGAATATCTTTTTTTAATACTTATGAATATTTTGAACAATTATTACTACAAAAATATAATTCTTTATTTCAATTCTTTGATTAATTCTGAAATAATTTTAGTTACTGGAACATTGTCTGCTTCTGCATTAAAATTGGTAACAACTCTATGGCGCAATACCAAAGTAGCCGCATATTTTACGTCATCTATTTCAGGACTAAACCTTCCGTCCAATGCTGCTTTGGCTTTTGCACCTAATATTAAAAATTGAGATGCTCTCGGTCCAGCACCATAACTAATATAATCTTTGATAATTTTATATTCGCTTTCTTTGGGACGAGTGGCTCTAACTAATTTTACTGCATAATTAATTACATTATCCGATACCGGAACTCTACGAACTAAGTTTTGGAATGCAATAATTTTATCAGCACTTAGAATTTGTGAAATTTTAGGTTTAATTTCTACTGTAGTAGATTTTACAATCTCAATTTCTTCATTTAAACTCGGATAATCTAACCAAATATTAAACATAAATCTATCTAATTGTGCTTCTGGTAATGGGTAAGTTCCTTCTTGCTCAATTGGATTTTGAGTCGCCAATACAAAAAACGGAGATTCTAATTTGAATGTTTCACCATTTGCTGTTACCTCTTGCTCTTGCATAGCTTCAAGTAAAGCTGCTTGAGTTTTTGGTGGAGTTCGGTTAATCTCATCAGCCAATACTATATTAGCAAATACTGGTCCTTTAACAAATCTGAATTTTTTAAGTCCAGTGCTTATATCATCTTCGATTACCTCTGTACCAGTAATATCACCAGGCATCAAATCTGGGGTAAATTGGATACGGCTATATTTTAGATTTAAAGCATCTGAAAGAGATTTTATTAATAAAGTTTTGGCTAATCCAGGCACACCAACTAATAGGCAATGACCTCTAGCGAACAATGTAATCAAAAGCTGAGTAACGACATCATCTTGTCCAATAATTACTTTAGAAATTTCATTTTTCAGTTTTTTGTTTGTTTCAGCTAATTCTTTTAGTAACTCTACATCATTAATTTGTGAACTCATTTTGATTTTCTATAATTTAATATTTAATTTCAATTTTTTGTTATTACAATTATAAATTATACGAATTGGAGTGAAATATGTTTTAATTTTATAAATTAAATTTTTATTTTGTTCATTTTAATCGCAAATTTATTTCAATAATATTCATATTTAGTTTTACACTTATCAAACAAAATAAAATTAATTAAGAAATTTTTATTATATTTGATTTTTTTTTGCTTGTAAATTAAAAATAAATGTCAACTACTAAACTTATAATATATTCTTTTAAATTAATAATATTATTGCCATTAATTTTAGTTGTAAATTTAACTAAAGCTGATATTATTAATGAAATTGATTCGATTAATAAATTAATATTAGTTTCTAAATCAGATACTAGTAAAGTTAAGTTACTACTTGAAATTACAGAAAAATATTACAATTCAGACACTAAAAAATCAAGAGAATTTGCCAACCGTGCAATAGATTTGGCTAATAAATCAAATTGGACTTTGGGAAAGAATTTATCATTATTGAAATTGGGTAAAATAGAATACCTAATAGGAAATTTTGACAAATCACTTGAATATAATCAAAGTGCATTAAATTATTTTTCCAAAATTAATGATAAAGAAGGTATTGCAGTAAGTTCGAATCAAGTTGGCGAAACTTATTCAAAACTTCAAAAAGATTCCTTAGCAATTTATTATTTAAATAAATCCCTTGCTATTAGTAAAGAAATCAAAAAAAAAATATTAGTAAAAACAAATAACACAAATTTAGGAGCATTATATGCTAAAAAAGGTCAATATAATAAGTCATTGAATTATTATTTTGAAGCATTAAAATTACAAACAAAAAATCAAAATGGCAAAATTGATGCTATAATTAATGGTAATATTGGTAGTATTTATCTAGAATTAGGAAAGTTTGATGATGCACTTAAATATTACAAAAAAGCAATAGTTATTAATAAAAAGAATAATTTAAAAGTATCATTAGCATATAACTACTTCAATTTAGCAATACTTTATAGTAATTTAGGCAAATATTATCAGAGTATTGAGTTTTTTGATAAAGTTTTGAATTTACAAAACCATATTAATGACAATTCTATGATATTGGATTGTGTTTCCTCCAAAGCTACTATGCTGATTTTATTAGGAAAAACAAGTGAAGCTATAACCATTTTTAAAGATTGTGAGGATAATTTACCTAAAAATCTAACCCCAAACGACTTATCATATTTTTACTTTTCTTATGGTTCTACTTTATTGGATTATTTTATCAAACTAAACAAAAATGAAGGTACATTTACCAAAAATATCTTGAATGATGCTATAATAAACTTAGAAAAATCTAAATCTTATCTAGGTGGTCAAGATTTAATAAAATCTGACTTAAAAGTATATGAATACCTATATAAAGCATATAAATTAAATAATAAATATTCTGAGGCTTTAGAAAATTTAGAAATTTACCAACAACAATCAGAATCGATGTTTTTGAATGAAAGCATTAAGTCAATAAGTGATTTTGAAAATAAATTGGAATTAGAGAAAAAAGATAAAAAACTACTTCTCCAAAAAAACAAGATAAAACTTGCCGAATCTAAACAACTGTTTATTACAATTGCATTGATACTTACAATACTACTACTTATTTTAGTAATTTATCTTTATAACATCAAGCATAAAAGTAATATTACACTAAAATTAAAAAATAATGAAGTTAATGAATTAAACCAAACAAAAGATAAGTTATTTTCTATTGTAGCTCATGATTTATTAAATCCAATAATAAATTTCAAAAATGCGTCGGAAGTGCTTGTAAATAATTATGACTCATTTACTTCAGATGAAAATAAAGAATATTTAAGTTTAATCAAACAATCATCAGTTAGCTTGTTAGAAATGTTGAGAAATTTATTAGATTGGTCAAGAAGTCAAAGAAATAAAATAGAAACAAAAATTGACTATTTATCAATTAATCAGATACTGCTTGATAATATCAATCTTGTCCAAATGGCTTCAAGCCAAAAATCAATAAATATCAAACATAATTTCAATAGCAACTTCAATGCATTAGTTGATATAAATTTAATGACAACGGTCGTTAGAAATGTACTTTCAAATGCTATTAAATTTACTTCAGAAAATGGTGAAATTGATATTAAAATTGAAGAATTAGAAAATACAACATTAATAAAAATTATTGATAGTGGGGTCGGAATTTCACAGGATAAAATTGCTAAAATATTTGAATTAAATACCAATAATTCCACATATGGAACCAATAACGAAAAAGGTACTGGATTAGGATTGGTCTTATGTAAAGAGTTTATGGAATTAATGAATGGTAGAATAACTATCGAAAGTGAAGTTGGTAAAGGAACTACTGTCATACTTCAAGTACCAAAAAAATAAATCTAATAAAGAAATACTTAGTTTATAATTAAAATAATTTACTTAAATTTGCTTATTAAATAAATTGTAGTAGTAATAATTTTTATTTAATACTTAAATATTAAATTGTTAAACTCGAAAAAAACTAATTATATGCAATTTAAAACGAAGTTTTCTTTCAACATTGTAATTATTCTCATTATTTTACTTTCAAATCACCATCTTTTTGCCCAAAAAGTTGGGACACTTTTGGCAGATTCTTTAATTGTAGAATTAGAAAAGGTAAAAGCAGACACGAGCAAAGTCAATATTAATAATGCAATTGCACAAGCAGTATTGGGTACAAATCCTGAATTATCTCGAAAATTTGCTACAGATGCTTTAAATTTATCTAAAAAAAACAATTGGAAATTAGGAATTGCTAATTCACTAAATAGAATAGGTAATACATATTGGATCTCCTCAAACCCTAACAAAGCATTTGATTATTATCAAAAAGCTTTAATCATTTTTAAAGAATTAAATTATAAAATAGGAATTGCTACTGCTACAGGTAATATTGGATTAATTTATGCAGAAAGAAGGCAAGATTCATTAGCAGTAGTATACTACAAGGAAGCTTTAAATATCGATAAATCTATTAATAATTTAAAAGGTGTAATAAGACATCAATTGAATTTAGGGGTAATTTATTCAGATAGAGGAAATTATAAAACTGCATTAGATTATTACTTTGAATCACTTAAATATACATTGAAATCAAAAGACAAAATTAATGAAGGGATTGTATTAGGTAACATTGGTAATATTTATAGTAAATTAAAAAAATATGACAAAGCAATTGAATATTATTTTAAAGCCATAGATATAAATAAAAAAAATAAATATGATGTTTCTTTAGTATATAATTATTATAATTTAGCTTCAATTTATTCATCAATGGATACAATAGACAAAGCTCAATATTATTGTGAACTAATTTTAGAATTACAAGATAATATTGGTGACCAAAGCATGATATTTTCTGTGAAATCTAATTTGGCAACAATTCTTGCTGAAAAAAAACAATATAATGAAGCAATTAATTTGTATAAAAATATTGAAACAGATATTGAACTTATAGAATCCAAATCAGAAAAATCATTATTTTATATGGGGTTTGGAGATGTCTATTTAAGTAAAGTTATTCAAGATTCAGTCAAAAACAAAAATAATATTGGTAAA
>JBEICW010000263.1:0-5129 GCA_040383785.1 Ignavibacteria bacterium
AATTGATGGTTATAACGAAGCAGACACTTTTCCACACTCTTATCATAATGCTGAAAATTACTACAACGAAACCTTTAAAAAATAAACTATGCAAACGATTGAAATTGATTGGAAGTATTTTTTTGGTGGAAGTGGTGGTGGTTCTTTCGACAGATACTACAAATCCGAAATTAATGGTGTACGAGTTGAAAAACACGCTTCTAATCGTAGTACAAAATATGCCATTGGGAATATTGACCAAGCAAAGAAAAAATTTAAAACCGAAGCCGAATTATTGGCTGCACTACAACAATAAAAAAAATAAACTATGCAAACAGCAGTAGAAATGAAACTAACATTATCAATGCCGTGTTATGCTAGACCACAAAGAACTATAAGAGCAATCGAATGTATTGTCAATCAAAATTTTAATGGCTGGGAAGCTCTCGTTGTCGGAGATGGCTGTTCTATTATGCAAGATTACATTTTCAGCAACTATTTCAGCGATTTAGTACGACACGCAAATTCAAAAGGAAACGATTTAAGAATATCAAATAATTCCGAAAATAAAGGTGGCTGCGGATATTACATTATCAACCAGAATATACAAAGGGCAAAAGGCGAATATTTTATGTTTATGTCAAATGATGACGTAATTAAACCCAATCACTTTGAAAATTACTTGTCAGCAATTGACAAGTCAAATTATGACTTTGCATACTTTAACACTTGGGTAGAGCCGTACAATTCTCCACGAACTGCTGCACTATCAGAGGGAAATATAGGACACTCTGAATTAATTGTAAGAACTGAATTTTTGAAAAATATGCCACCGCACTATGACGAATATGGACACGATTGGCAATTAGTTTTGAATATGCTGAATGCAGGTGCAAAGTATCACTATGCAGGTTATAATGATAGAACATATATAATCAAAAGTGTACCCAATAAACAAGAACAAAACATAGATTAATGCAAATACACGAATTAGTTAATACAATAGATGTACATACCCCTTTAGGTTATGGCAAAGCAATTGCTTGGTTGGATTATGGAAGCGATATAAATACCGTTTGGAAAGTTGTTTTTTATGAAGATGGTTCTGTAAGAAACTTCTACGATGACGACATTAGAATATATCCCAATAAAATGGACGGCGGACAAATAAACTTACCAGATAATTGGAAAAAATAAACAAATGATAACAAGAAAAATTGCAGAGTATCAAACCAAGTATGAAGAAGGATTTACTCAATCCGAAATTGATTCTTTAACAAAAGAGCTTGAATTAGACTACAAAAAACTAAATTCGTATTTGGAAAACATAACGGCATTATTAAAAAATGATGAAGTGGTTATTTATAAGCACGATTTGGCAAAAGCCATAAAATATTTAAAAAAATGAAAGCAAGAAATGATTTTAGAAGTTTTAAAGAATATAAAGAATATTTAAGGGTATATTGCACTGTTAAATTTACAGAAGCATCTATTTTAATTGACGGCGTTTCTGACGATGAAGAACTAATCAATATTTGTGTTAAATTTGGCGATAATTTTGTAAATAAATTATTCAATGAAACAACTAATAATAATCGTAGTAATAGTAATAATTCTATCACTAATATCGATAACATTAATTAAAACAGACCATTCTGAAATAGAAGTTTTGAAAAAAAATAATTTAGCACTTCAAACCAGAATTGACTCTCTCTCTCATATAAACGATAGTATTGGTGTTGTTTTAACATACAATAATAATGAAATAGACCGATTATACATTCAGCAAAGCAAACTATTTGAATCATTAGAAGATAATACTGACAAAATAATAAAATTAAAGAAAGAATATGAAAAAGATAATCGTATTGATACCTTTAAGTCTGCTGACATTATTAGGTATTTCTCAAACTTCTGATAGTGTTACCTGCTTACCAAATGTTCAGCTTCGTAAAGCAATCAAAGAAATAGAAAACTGCAAAATTCTTAAAGAAGAACTGGCTCTTACAAGCAAAAGCGTTTCAATACTTCGTAAAATTGTTGTTAGCAAAGATTCTGTCATCTCTATTTATAAAATCAATGATAGTTTACAAACCAGAAGATATACAAATGCTTTGCTCAAAGAAATAGACTATAAAAGTCAAGTAGTAAATTATAAAAAAATTGGTGAAATATATAAAAAAGATTTAGATAAAGAGAAAAATAAAAAATATTATGCGGCAGCAATAGGACTTATTGTTGGTTTTGCAATATTTCATTAGTGAAAAAACAAAAAGATGAAAGTAAAAAAAGTTTTGTGTCTGTTCGACTATGTAGCAAGAACAGGATTTGGCACAGTATCTAAAAACATTGTCAGTGAACTCAAAAAACACTATGGTTCTAATTTACAATTAGATATTGTTGCAATCAATTATTTTGGGAAACCGTATTACGAAGATGAAAATATATTTGTATGTCCAGCTAAATTGACTGATGCAAAGTCAGACGATTACGGCAGATATTTCTTTTTGAAAATGCTTCAAGAAAGTGATTCTTATGACGGCATATTTATTTGTCAAGATTTAGGAGTAATCGTTCCTTTCATTGAAGTAATGCAACATATCAAAAAAGAAAAAAGAGAACAAAATAAAAAGACTTTCAAATCAATTTTTTACTTTCCAGTAGATTGTCATATTGTAAATGAACTCACAAGAAACTTGGATTTCTTTGACGTATTAGTTACTTACACGGAATTTGGTAGAAATGAAGTATTAAAGTTTAAGCCAGAGCTAAAAGGAAAAATAAAAGTAGTACCACACGGAAACAACTCAAAAGATTTTTATGAGTTGCCGCCAGAAGAAAAAAAAGCATTTAAAAAAGAGTTTTTCGGAAACAATGCCGACAAATTTATTATTACAAACGTAAATAGAAATCAACCTCGTAAGGATATACCAAACACGATTTTTGGTTTTATTGAAGCTAGAAAAATTTGGGAAAAAAATCTACCGCAACCATTTTTATATCTGCACTGTCATCCGAAAGACCCTATGGGTTGGGATATTCGTGGAATTATGTTGCAAACAGAACTCAAAGAAGATGTTGACTATAAATTATTACCAAAAGAATATGAACAAGAAATGTGCGACATTGATGTTCTCAACAAAATATACAATGCTTCTGATTGCTTTTTGAGTACAACTCTTGGCGAAGGATGGGGATTGACTTTCGGAGAAGCAGCAGCTTGTAAAATACCAGTAGTAGCACCATATAACACTTCGTTTATGGAAATGTCTGGATATGGAAAAAACGCTTATATGCTTATGAATAGTTATCCATACTGCCATACAAACGATAATGTTATTCGTGAACAATCAGATATTTATGAAATAGCAGACAATTTATTGCAGGTTGCAAAAGATTCACAATCTGGAGATATAATTACTAAAAAAATTGAAGCAAACTATGAATGGATTATGAGTTTAGAGTGGAAAGATGTTTGTAAACAATGGATTGAATATTTCAAAACATATTAACTGAATTTAAAAAAAATTATTAACTTCGTTTTTTTCATAAAGGTTGATTCCCCCGTTAGTTTCTACTAAAGGGGTACACATTGCGGTAGAGTGAAACGGATATATCACATTGGTCTCATAAACCAAAGATAGCGGGTTCGACTCCCGACAACCGCAACTGCATAGTAGCGTTTTAGCGGTTTTTAGAGAGAATATCCCTCCTTGTTTCTACTTGGGGGGATTTTTTTATACTTATAGATTTTTTTCATATAGGCACAAACAAGAATAGCCGCAATTTCTTACGGCTTTAATAATCTTTGAAATTAATCTACTTGATTATCTTAATTTCCAAGCAGCGAATGCCAAAAGACCAATGATTACTACATTGTGTACATTAGTTCCGCCAAGAAAATTTGGACTCTTGATGTTTAATACGTCTGTCATCTTGTTTGTTTTTGTTTGTTAATAAATAAATTATCTCTTTACCAATTTGAATACGATAAAACCAGCAAGTGCAATCTTGATTACGTTGTGAACATTCTGTCCGCCCAAGAAGTTGCTGCTTTTGATGTTAAATAAATCTGCCATTGTGTTTGTTTTTTGTTGTTATTGTTATTAAAAATATTTTTTTAATCATCATCATCATTGTCTTTTTCTTCATCTGCCAAAAACAAAGCTAAAGCACCCGAATTTTTTTCTATCACTTCTACCGAAGCTACTCCAACTTTATAATAAAGTTTTTTGGCTTGTTCCATAGCTTCATCTAAAGAAAATGTGCCTAATATACTTGATTCGCCAGTATCTCTATCTTCTTCTGTTTCCCAAAATACTACTTGATATTCTTTAGGCATCATCTGCCATTCCACCAGATGCGTATTGACCTCTCAAAACTGACATAGAATATTTTAAAACATCTTCAACTTTATCATTAGGTAAAAAAGTAAGCCACAAACCCAAATCGCCCTCTACATCGTACTTATCTGCAATCATATCTAATTGGCTTTCAGTCATTTTATTCAATATTTGAATAATTTTCTCTTTCATTCTACCCTCAATAGTATTTGGGAACTTTGCCATCATACCACCATCAGCCATTTTTTTACCTTTAAGTAAATTATTTCTTTCCTCTTGTAATTTCTCTAAATTATTTTCTGATGCCATAACTTGTAGTTGATTCCAAGTTAAAGGAGATGGATTTCCAAATCGGTCATATTCTCTTTCAGTTTCATCTTCCTCAAATTCTCTTATAGTTTTTTTCTCCTCTATAATTTGCTTATCAATCTCTCTCAATCTAATCTTATCAGATAATGACAATTTTCCACCCTTTGCCATCATACCACCATCTTCAAATTTTGGAGTTTGTGATTTCATAGAATCACCAATTAAATAGCCACCAACGGCTGCTAAAATGAAAGGAAACATAAAATGTTTGTTTTTGTTTGTTAATAAATAAATTATCTCTTTACCAATTTGAATACGATAAAACCAGCAAGTGTAATCAAGATTGCGTTGTGAACATTCTGTCCGCCCAAGAAGTTGCTGCTTTTGATGTTGAATAAATCTCCCATTGTTTGTTTGTTTTGTTTTGTTTATAAATTATTTTACCCATCTTGATTTTACACCCCTAATATCGTAATGTACAAATGTCGGATAAAGACC
>JBEICW010000264.1:0-5107 GCA_040383785.1 Ignavibacteria bacterium
TAACTATCTAAAAAAATCTTTAATTAATTTTGTTTGATATTTACTTTATAATTCATAACTTAATATAATACTTGTATTTAATTTATTCATTTTCCATTCTAAATTTTCTAACATTTGATTTGTAATGTATTTATATCCAATATTAATATATGTATTTACTTTATCAAATTTTGATGGTAATTTATAAATTAAATCGTTTGTAATAATAAAAAACAAATTTTCATTTTGAAAAGTAGTTTGTATTTCATTTCTTGTACGTTTATTATCATTGGCAGGATTGCTTGTATTATTAACAAAAACTCCACTATCATTTGGTTTAGTAATTTGCTCAATTTGAGAATAATTATACACACCAACTTTTGCTAGATCAAATCCAAGCCTATAATATAAATCTTGATATAAATTAATTTCACCAGCAATATTTAAAGAATAAAAATTAAAATCAAACACTACTTTATGTTCAAATTCACCATCAATTAGGTTTTCTTCTAATCCTAATAATATAGGCTGAAATCTTCTGAACGTCATTTGATTTGAACTATATCCAAGATTTAAGATAAAATCAATTGGAGCAAGACTTTCAACATTAGCAACTTGTATTCTTGTTCCTAAATTTACCGAAAATGCTCTACCAATATTATTGTCAAAATTTACATCACAACAATTAGAAATTTCTCTAATTTGTTTGAAATTATTTTGACTAAACAAATACTCTTTACCAATAGATATATCTATAGTTTTAAATGAACTCTTATGTTGTTCCAAAGAATTACTAATATCAGCTTTTATTTCATTTGTATTTTGATTATCAAAAACATCAATATTTAAAAAAACAAATAAATCTATTAAAAAAATAAATTTAATTAAATTAAAATTTGAAATTAATTCAAAACACTTCATATATTATTGATTTAAATAAGGGTGTGTGCCATTTATAAACTGCTCTACTTCCAAAACGTTAAATTCACTGCCAATATAAAGTGGCACTCTTTCGTGTAATTCTTTAGGTACTATATCTAATATTCTGTTTTTGCCGTCCGTAGCTCGCCCTCCAGCTTGTTCAATAAGCATAGCAAGTGGATTTGCCTCGTAAACCAGACGCAACTTGCCTTGTGGCATAAAACTATCTTCTGGATAAATATAAACACCACCATAAATTAAGGTGCGATGAATATCTGCTACACCTGTTCCAATATACCTTGACATATAAGGTCTCATAGATTCCGGGTCTTGTACTTTAATATACTCAAAATATTTTTGTAAATTTGGTGACCAACGGTTATAATAACCTTCATTTGTACTATAATATTTCCCACGTTTTGGTATTTTGAGATTTTCATTTGTTAATAAAAATTCACCAACTGTAGGGTCGTAGGTAAAAACGTTAACACCGTATCCGGTAGTATAAACAAAAACTGTACTACTTCCATAAAGTGCATAACCTGAAGCAACTTGTTTATATCCTGGTTGTAATACATCTTGGAGATTTCCGGGTTCATTTGAATTATCATCAATTCTTTTATAGAAAGAAAAAATAGTTCCAATAGTAACATTTACATCTATATTTGAAGAACCATCTAATGGGTCAAATACAACTAAATATTTTCCATATCCAAATTTTTTTTGAGGTAAAATTATATTTTCATTTTCTTCTGAAGCTAATAAGCATAATCTCCCACTTCTTTCCATAGTTTTAATTATGATTTCATCGGCAAATTCATCTAGTTTTTTAACTTCTTCACCATGTACATTTTCTTTGTTAGCTAAGCCCAAAATATCATTTAGACCAGCTCTTCTTACATCTCTTGATACAATTTTAATTGCAAAAGATAAGTCGTGTAATAAGTGAGTAAATTCACCAGTTGCCCCAGGATGCTTGTATTCCTCTTGAGCGATATAATGTTCTAAAGTAATTAATTTTGATACATTTATTATTGGCATAAGTTTTATTAAATTATAATATTACAATAATGGATAGATTCTTACAATTATTTTCAAAAATAATCTACTTTAAGAAAATTTTTATTGATAAAAAAAACTAAATTATGTATATTTGTTTTTAGATATAGTTTCAATAGTTTTTAAAATTTAAAAAACAAATATAACATTAATTTGGTAATATAACAATATTTAGTTTATTAAAGAACGTTCGAAAATAAATTTTTTTGCTAATTTTTAAAATAATCATAAAAAAATATATAATGAAGTATAAAATCCAATTTAATTTAATAAAAAAAGAAATATTTATTTTAATTAGCTCAATCATCATGATGTTTGTTTCTAATTCTTGTAAGTCAGAATTAGAAACAAGTACTATCAATAATCAAAAAAATATTGATTCAAATAATTTGACTCTTGAAGCTTCGAATTTAAAAAATAGTAAAAAAGTGAATTTTTCTAATTTAGATTTTGAAATTTTAAGAGATACAATTAAGAAATATGGTATTACAGAAATGTTCTTTGAAAAGTTGATTGCAAATGAAAAATCAAAATTTGAACCCAAATATATAAAAATGAATGTAACAAATTTATTTAAAAGTGGAGGCAAATCTGATTATTCAACACATTATAATAAAAATGCAGTAGAAAAAACTACTAAGTTTATTAAAGAAAATAATGAAGTATTAACACTTGCTCAAAATAAATATGGTGTTCCAAAAGAGTTTATTGCAGCTATTTTATGGGTAGAGACAAGGCACGGAAATTACACCGGAGATAATAGTATTATTTCAGTATTTTTGACTACTGCAATGAGCAATACTCCAAATATTAGTGATGATAATTTAAATTTAATCACAGAATATTATAATGAAAATAATTCAAAAACTGGCGAGAATGATAACAAAGATTTATCTTTTTATATAGACAAATATAAAACTAGAGCAAACAAAAAAGCAAATTGGGCACTTGGTGAATTGGCAGCATTAGAAAGTATTTATAATTTGAATAAATTAGATATATTTGAATTGCGTGGCTCTTATGCAGGAGCATTTGGTATGTCGCAATTTTTACCTTCGAGTTATAACTCTTGGGCAGTAGATGGAAATGGAGATAATAAAATAGACTTATTTGATAAAGTTGATGCAATTTTTAGTGTTGCTAATTACCTAAAAACAAATGGTTGGGACGGTACAGATCAAGGTCGCAAAAAATCAATATTTCATTATAACAATAGTAATGATTATGTAAATGCAGTAAGCACATTAGCCGAAAAAGTAAAGTCGTAATTTTTGTAAATATGTTATTCTATATAAAAAAAGGTCCATAATACAATTTAGTTTATGGACCTTTTGTGTAAATTTAAATATAATATGAAATTAATTATTTGGCATTTTTTTCATTTTTTAGGATTCTTAAAATACTAAATCCTAATAAGCCAAGTACAAATCCCCAACCTAATATCATAAATATTAAACCATCTGTAGTTAAAAACTTAAACATTTTTGAATTTCCTTATTTAAAATCTTAATTTAATTATTTTTTATGTGTTATTTATTTGATTAATATTTAATCAAGTTATAGCAAATTATCTTGTTTTCTACGTTGCCAACCTTTATAAACCATAAAACACAATAAACCATATAAAACAACCATAAATATTCTCGCACCCCAAAGCGTAGAATGAGTATTTTCTGCTTTACCTTCCATAAATAAAGTTGGAATTGCCTCTTGAATTGTCCAAAATCCAAGAATAAAAATCAAATAAAGTGGAGTAACATACTTAATAATGTATTTAAAAATAACAGGTATTTTTAATTCTGCACCTTCGTTTAGTTCTTTCCAACCTTTATCAATTCCAAAAATCCAACCAAATATTATAATTTCTATCAATGCAATCAATACCAATCCAAAAGTCCCTGACCAATAGTCCATCTCATCTAAAAAGCCAAATTTTAAATTAAAAATTACAAAATGAACAGAAATTAAAATTGCTACACCAACTAATAAAGTAGCTTTTTTATGTGAGTATTTAAAATTTTCTTCTAAAAATGAAATCACTGGTTGTACCATTGCAACAGCAGAAGTAGCACCAGCAAAAAACAATAAGAAGAACCAAGCAAATCCAATAAAGTTTCCAAATGGTAGTTTTTGAAAAATTACTCCCATGGATACAAAGCCCAGATTAAAAGAACCTCCAGATGCAATTACTTGTGTTTCAGCAATACCAAAAAAGGCTACAGCAATTGGTATTGCAATCAAACCACCCAGAATAACTTCAGCAAATTCATTAATTGAAGCAGTTGCAATACCATTTAGTACAACATCATCTTTGGGCTTTAAATAACTTGCATAAGCTTGTAATGTCCCCATACCAACACTCAATGTAAAAAATACTTGCCCAGCAGCTGCGAGCCAAACTTTAGGATTGGAGAGCAGAGAATAATCTGGATTCCATGTATAAGCGATACCATTCCAAACGCTAAATTCAGGTTTAGTAGGGTCTGGTGTGCCAATAAATAATACTACAATCGCTATTGCAATAGCAAAAAATAGAAGTAATGGCATAGCTACTAAAGCAAACTTTTCAATTCCACCACTTAAACCTTTAGAAAGTACATAAAAAGTAAATAAGAGTGTAATTATTAAGAAAACATAAGAAGGAATTATATCAGAAAACGAAGTACTATTTATACCTTGAAAATCAAGTAAAAAATCTTTCATTAAAGTTAGGTCATTCATTCCATTAAATTCACCAGTTAATGAAAAATAACTAAATGCCAAAGTCCAAGATACTAATACAGAATAGTATATCATAACTGATGCCGAGATAAATAGCCCAAAAGCACCAATGTACTTGGAGATAGGGTGTTTCCACATAGAATCAAACATACCTGGCAATGAGCCGTGATTATATCTACCACCGTGTCTTCCAATTGTCCATTCCACCCACATTAGTGGAATAGCAAGTAGTATAAATGCTATAAAATATGGTATCATAAATGCACCACCACCATTTGTAGTAGCTTGAACAGGAAATCTCAAAAAATTCCCCAATCCAACTGCATTTCCAGCCATTGCCAAAATTAATCCCCACCTCGATGCCCATTGTTCTCTTTCTTGTGCCATTTTATAATCTTATAGTTTAAATTTTGAAATAAATTTTTCA
>JBEICW010000265.1:0-5101 GCA_040383785.1 Ignavibacteria bacterium
GAACCATCAGATTTTACTAAAACTTTGATTATTACCCTACCCTCAATATTACTTTTTCTTGCTATTGTAGGGTATTCAATTAACCCTTGTAATTTAGTCATATCTAATTTTGGCTCAAATTCCACTGCTTGAAATTCTATATCATCTTCACTGCTTCCACCGTCATTTCCTATTGTACTACCACCACCAATTTTAGTAATTGTCTCTTTAGCAAAATCACCAATCATATCACTAACTTCTTTTCCAAAAGGTATATCAAGTGTACCCATACCTGCAAAAACCACATCTTTATTAGTAGGAGTAAATACACCTTTTCCGTCTGGATTTGTTGCACCTTTGCTTGTAATATTATTAGCTTCAGATTTATTAGCATTTGCTGATTTTTTTCCACTATTAGAAGATTTGTTTTTTACAACTTCATCTTTTGGTGGTAAATTTGGAATAGGAATATCATCTATGACTATTGGAGGGATATCTAAATTCCGAACAACATCAATAGATTTCTCAACTCCATTAATAGAAACATAAACTCCTATAAACAAAACCAGAGAACTAATCACAATCCCAAAACTTTTGTAAGCATTAGTAGAAAGGATACCTTTCAATTCTTTTGCTCCATAAATATCATTTCTATCAATTTTATTATTAAAATTTATATTGATATTGAAGATATTTTGCAATTTAGAAATTAATAGTGTTCTCATCACATACCTCACCAAATTATAAGTTTAAAATAAATCTTTATAAATTTAGATATTAAAAGTTTTAATTTGTTATCAGCAGTGTATTAAGAGCAATATTAATTTCTAATTAAAAATCTCAAAGTAATCTCTAAATAGAAACCATAGAATTTTCAAAATTCTTTATAAAAAAATTGCTAATAACAAGTTTTACAATTTATCTCTAAATCTAAAACGTTGTTATTAGCGAAAAAGTTACACCAATTTTTTAATTATTTTTTAATTATTTTATATTCATTTGATTTATATCAAGTTATAGATGAATATATTTTTAAGAACTCAATCATTTTTTAACTTAATCTAAACACAAATCTTATATAAAAACATAAGTTATCTTAATCTGAAAGTAATTGGTATCGAAACCCAACAATCAACTGGTTGACCATTTTGAATAGCAGGATTAATGTTACCATATTTACTTATAGCAGTAAGTGCCGCTTTATCCAACATAGAGTTATCAGAAAATTCAACAAATGGCTTTTGAACTGAACCATTTTTACGAACAAATACTCTAATAATTACTCTACCTTCGATACCAGCTTTACGAGCTAATTCTGGATATTCCACTAATTTTTGCAATGAAACAATATCCACAGCAGGTTCTTTTTCAACTGCAATAAAATCATCTGGATCAGGAATTTCTTCTCTAACTTGGACTTTTACATTACTTCCATCAAAATCAATATTTGAAGCAAAACCACCCAAATCAACACCATTACCTCCAGCAGCAGATGCTCTATCCATAACGTCAATAGTAGCAAACTCTTGCATATCTGGTTTCATCTCCGCATCAGGAATAGCAACAGGAGTACCAGCTCTAACAGCAGGACCTGTATTTACTATCATCTCTGGAGGAGGTGGAGGAGGCAAATCTTCAGCAGCAGTTTCTGGTGGAATATCTACTAATTCTGTTTTAATTACCGGAGCTAATTTGGGCTTGTTAGATTCAGTTATTACTTGATTTGCATAATATAATAACATTAAAAGTAACAACAAACCAACTGCAATAAAAAATCCACGATAAGTGTATTTTCTAATTAATTCTTTTAGTTCTATAGCACCATAATCAGATATTCCAGGTACTTTACCTAATACTAAATCACTCATTATTGCACCTCATCTATTTTAAGTTGGTCTTTATCAGTGAAATCAGCTATTGTAAATCTTCTTTGTCTTTTGATTGGATTACCTTGCGCATCTGTTTGTTTGTTAAGTTGTTCGATAATTCCAACTTCTGCAACATTAAGTGCATCTAATAACCCAACAACTTTACCATATTCAACATCTTTACTTGGTTTGAATACAGTAATTAATTTATTTTTAATCTCTAAATTTTTTCTAACCAAAAAATTAGAAAGTTCTTTCATTTCAATTTTTTCGGCTACATCTTCACCCATAAAGTAATAAACATTACCTTCTTTGTCTAAAAGCAAAGATAATAATTCAGACATTTTTACTTCTACTTCTACATCTTGTTCAGGCGGAACAGACATTTCCATAACCTGAGGTGTAGCCATTGTAGTCGTAAACATAAAGAAAGTAAGTAGTAAAAACGTAATATCAACAAGTGGAGTCATATCCAATACAAATCCAACTCTTTTTTTAGATTTACGTTTACTATGCTTGCCTCTCTTAGGTTTATGTCCGCCGCCAAGTGAACCGCCACCAGCCATAAAAATTTCCTTTTATTTTGTCTTCTTAATTAAATAATCTAAAATAATTAAAATTATAGCAAATAAATCAATTTAATTTTAGTTTAGCAAATTTAGTTAAGTTTAACTTTTTTTGTCAGTAACATAATTAAATGAAGTAAATCTATTTTTTCTCATAACTTCCATTGCATTAGATATCCATTCAAATCTAATACCTTTATCAGCATCAATCGCAAATTTAGTTTTAGGATTTACAAATCCTGTTGACCTAACTAATTCATTAAGTACTTCTTTAGTTACTTTTAATTGTCCTTTTTCAATCAATTCTTGTGAAAGTTTTGCTTGAGTTTTTACTTGTGTCCATTCTGCTGTATTAGTCATTTCATAATAATATGAAGTGTCTGCTTTGGTAGAGTCAGTAAAGGCAATTTTAATAATCGCTAAATTTTGCTCAGGTAGTTTCGATGTATCAGCACTCGCTTTTGGTCTTTCAATCACAAATTTTTGTTCGGCTTCTGCTTCAGACTTAAACTTTGCAGTAAACATAAAAAATGTTAAAAGCAAAAAAGTAATATCCACCAAAGGAGTCATATCTATAACGAAACCTACTCTTTTCTTTTTAATTTTTGGCACTACTTTTCTCCTATTGTAAGTAAAATCATATTGATTTTCAATTTTCTACTATTAATTGTATAAAGATAAATATTTTACGTAAAATTTTATAAATATTATATAACATTACATAAATAATTAGTTACCTTTTTTAACTCTTGTAGTAAAGATTTGAGTCATACTTAAAATAGCTTCGTCCATCAAATAAGTAAAGTTATCAACTTTTGTAGTAAAGAAGTTATATGCAACGATACAAATGATAGCACCCATTAATCCACCAGCAGTGTTATAAAGTGCTTCAGAGATACCCAAAGATAATTGAGTAGCAGAAACAGTTCCACTTAATGCTAACGCTTGGAATGCTTTAATCATACCTAATGTTGTACCTAATAACCCAACCATAGTTGAGATAGAAGCAACAGTAGATAAAATTACTAAGTTTTTCTCTAATAAAGGAGTTTCTAAGTTCATAGACTCATCTATTGACCTTTGAACTTCAGAGATTTTTTGTTGTTCGTTTAAGTTAGTTTGATTTTCAACTGTTCTAAATCTAATAATTGCACTTCTCATAACATTTGCAATAGAACCACGTTGATTATCACATTCAGCCAAAGCTGCGTCAAAATCACCAGAGTTTAATTTATCAACCATAGTGCCAATAAATACTTCAGGATTACCTTTACCTTTAGCTTTGCTCATATATAATATTCTTTCGATTACATACGTAATTGATATTAATATGAATGCCATCAACAAAGAAACTAATATACCACCAGTATATATAGTTGCCATAACATTACCCGGTTTCGGTTCATGTCTCATAGTATCATTAAATCCCGCTGGATTACCCATTATAAATTCGTAGAAAAAATAAGCAACCAATAACGATAATGCTATTACGATAACATTAAATAAGTTTTTCATGTAACTCCTTTAAGTTTATATAAAATATAATTAATAAAAAGTAATTTCAATTCTTGTTTATATTTTTTAAAGAAATAATATTCTTTAAAATCTTTAAAATTTCTTAAGTCAAAACTTTATAGCATCTTCAGTTGTTTTTACAATATGAAGTACCATATATAACTTTGTAATTGTAAAAATATTATTCAAATTTCCACTTACATTACAAATTACTAATTTTCCGTTCTTTCGGGCAATATTAGCATGCCCCGAAATCAATGCACCCAAAGCTAATGAATTCAAATAAGTTACTTTTTCTAAATCTATTATAATTTTTTTTGAATTCTGTTCTGTTAAATTTTTTATTTCATCTCTCAAAGTATCAGTTTCTTCACCGCCAATAAATTGCCCACTTAACTTTAAAACTTTATAATTTTCTTGATTACTTACTGTAATTTGAGACATATCAGCCTTTTAACTTCCCTGTATTTTGATTATTTAAATAACAACTTATTTAATATTTGCTAATTTCTGAATTATTAAACAAATATTTTTGCTAATCTAATACCTTTTGTACTACAAAAATATTATTAAATTTCTTAATAACACACACTTTTTTTATTAACAAGAAAATTTATTCATAAATTAACCAAATCTTAACAATTATAAAAATTTAAAATTTAAATTGTGGACAATTATTTTTATTTTTAATTTAAAAATTTACTTTTTTTTTTGCAACAATTATTCTATCAATTTTTTGTAAATCTTTTATAATTTCGACTTCATAACCTTCGTTAATAAATAGATTACTAACCATATTAGATAAATTAAATCCTAATTCTGCAACTAATCTACCACCATAAGACAAGTTAAATGCCGAAAAAGTTACAAGCTTTTTGTAAAAAGTTAGACCATCAGCAAAGTCAGTTAAGGCAATTGATGGTTCATGGTCTTTTAACTCTGTATCTAATTCATTGAATTCACTAATACTTACATAAGGTGGATTTGAGATTACTAAATCATAATTTTGTTGAAATATATTTTCTTTAATTTGATTAACTGAAGCATCTTTGTTATTGAAATATTCATACTTTTCAAATTCTAAAAAATTGCAGTTTAGCCAATTTATTTCATTTATGTTGTTTAATGTAGAATTTTCTTTGGCTAAACTTATTGCATTTTCAGAAATATCAA
>JBEICW010000266.1:0-5093 GCA_040383785.1 Ignavibacteria bacterium
ATCTATTCTGGTATCTTGGGTTTTTAGGACGATTTTTTCTTTTGTATTTTAATTCGTGTGGTTCGTTTGAACGATAAGCTCTATCACGCATAATAGCTGATTTTGTTCTGCCACCTCTTGCCATCATACCACCATCTTCAAATTTTTTGTTACCTCTTACATAAGCACCGTCAAGAATATCTTCATTTTCAAAATCTACATTGTTGAAAGTAGTGATACTTGCAATTTCCTCTTTAGGAATGTAGGTGTATTTTTTCCTTGCCATATTGTTGTTGTTTTGTTTTATTTTTTAAATGTTCTCAAAGTTTCAGCAAGTCTTGCTCTTTTGCCAGTCTTACCGCCTTCTCTTTCTAATTTTTTTAAATCTGCCATAGACAATTTTTCTTCTCCTTCAATTAATCCTTGTCTTTGTGCTGCTCTTCTTAATGCTCCTTTATGTTTTATGGCATCTTGTATCCACTTTGTTTTACCGCCTTTAGCATATTGCATTGCGGAAATAGTATAAATATCGTAAGTATCTTCTTCTGAATACTGCTTATCAAAGTCTTCGTCTGTATATTCTTTTTCATCATAGTCATCATCATCATCTTCTTCTTCTAAAAAATCTCCAATTCTTCCTTTTAATCTCAAATATTCAGTTGCTTTTACTTTTTCTTCGTATGTAAAATCTTCCCACTTATCAGTGCCAACATATTCTTCGGCTTCATCAAAGTAATCTGTAATGCCGCCGTGTTTCATTTGTTGTGAAGAAACTTCTGTAATTTCAAAATCGTCATAATAAGGAGAAAACTTTGCTTCTGCTAAATCTTCAGCTTCTTCTTGATTGTTTGCATATACATCAACAATTCTTTCGGTATCTATTTCGTATTTGAATTTTACTTTGAAATGTTTCAAATCTTCTGGAGTAAATCCGCCTTCAGCATATTCTTTTAACTGATAATCAAGATAGTGTTTTATGTCGCCCATATAAGCAGCAACAACAGATAACTTTGATTGCACCCAAGATTCAATTTCATCTTCTGGATGTATCATATCATTGAGTTTGGCGGCATACATTTCAATCTTTTGAAGTTGAGCTTTTGCCATATCTCCTTCAAAATCTTTATAAGGTAGTTCTCTTGCCATTTGTTTTGTTTGTTTGTTTTTTACGAAAAAAGGCTACATAAACTTATGCAGCCATTTCCGTTATGTATATAGGGGGTATTTAATCATATCATCTTTTCTTAAATAAATTTACCGCACCGACAGTAGCAACCAAAACTACACCTCCCAAAAGTAACCATCCCAATCCGCCACTGCCCTTTTTTTCAGATTTTTCAACCGCACCACCGTCTGCATTTACTTTTCCTTTGATTTTATCTGCCAATCTTTGTTCGGTAATAGCAATGTAATCTTCCATTTCGTCCAACTTTTTCTCTGCTTCTTTATCTTCGTCATCTTCATCTTCGTATATATCACACGCTTCGTTATACTTAACAATTAATTCTTGTAACGAAGCCACTTCTTGTTGAAGTTCTGGAGATAAATCTTTTAATGATACATTTTTTTCAGCTAATGCTGCATTGATTAATTTCATTTTATGTTTTTTTTTAATTTTACTTATTTTGATAGCTTACATCATACCGCCGTCAGCAAGTTTTTTTCTAATACTTCCTTTATAACCTTTTGGAAAGGCATCAGAACGATTTGGTCTTGCTTCATAATCAATAGTACCTCTTTTTTTAGCATTAGCAAATTGTTTTTCTGATAATACTTTTTTAGGGTCTCTATAATCGTGTTTGCCTACAAATCTATATCCTCTTGGTTTTGCAGAACGCTTGGCATCTTTTTCTAAATCAACTTTAGCTCCTTTATAGTAACCAAGTTTTTTATTTTGTTGTATTAATTTTTCTAAATCAGTCATTAAATCTTTGAGCTTTGCCTTACGCTTTTTTGATTTTTCAACCCTTTTCTTTTCTTCTACTTTAGGTAGTTTAACTTTTGCTGGTGCTTTAGCTTTCGCTGGTGCTTTAGCTCCTTTTTTAATTGGAGTTTTTCTTACTTTTTTTACCGCTTCTTCAACTTTTTTTACTGCCTTTCTAATCTCTTTTTTTTCGGTAGCGGCTTCTTTTTTATCTTCCTTAATTTCTTTCTTTTGTTTTGACAATTCTTCTTTAGCAGCAGCTAATTTTTTTTTGATTTGCTCCTTTGCACTTGCTGGAATGTTTGGATTGCTTAATCCTTTTTCATATTTAGCAACAATAGCTTCAAGGTCTTCTTGTGCCTTTACTTCTTCTTTTTCAAGTTTCTTTTCAGTTTTTTCAACTTTTTCTTCTGCTTTTGCTAATTGAGATTTCAAATCTTCTATGTTTTTTTTCATAGTTGCTTTTGCACTCTCTGGAATATTTGGATTGCTTAAACCCTTTTCAAATTTAGCTACTTTGTCAAGTATTTCTTGTTGTGTCATTTTATTTTATTTAAGTTTTTTTATACAAGAGATTTTAAAATATCTAATGCTTCTTTTGTTGCTTCATCTGCATCGTCTCCTAACATTTCAAGGAGTTCAATTGCTTCAAGAATTTCTTTTCTTGTTTCTTCTTCAGATTTCTCCAACGGTTTTTCCTCTGGTTTTTCTTCCATAGGTTCTCCGCCACGCTTCTCTTCAAACTTGTTTACAATTTCAAAAATTGCATTATCCAAATCGTGAGCAATAGGATTTTCCAAAGTAAAATTATTTGTCTGCTTTTGTAAAAACTTTACAATAGAATCCAAATAAAAATCGAGTCCAGTTGACTGTCTAACAGCTTGTTGTTTTTCTGGGAATAAAGCCTTAAAATCATAGCCTTGTTGTACCAGTTCTTGTAGTTTGTATGCCATATAACAAAATTATTTGTTTTTCTTTGATTTAAAAAAATTTATTTTACCAAGTTTATGTATCCCGTAACCTTATTCAAAAACAATTTTTTAATATCTTCTTTTATTTGTTCTTCATCTTTAAAAAATTGAACATAACCAAATTTATCTGAAAGTACCCCATTATATAATTGACCTAACATTCCAATTCTAAATGATAAAGGCAAAGTCATACTATATTCTTCAATTAATACTCTGTCTTCAATAATTTTCAGATAAACGTCCAATGGCTTATCAACTAATTCTGTAAGCATTATTTCGTTTTCGCTTATCGCTATTGCAATTACTGGTCTGTAAGATATAGAATATAAATCAATATCACTTACGGCACTTTGATTTTCTAAAACAGATTTGAATACATTGCTTAATTTATCATAGAAAAATCTTTGGTATCCGTCTGGTTTGAAGTATTCTGGATTGTTTTTCAATGCCAAAATATATGCTTTCAAAACTTTTGTATCTAATTCTTCTATTTGTTCTATCGTTATTATATTTTCATTATCGTCAATAACTTCTCCATTTTTAATAGATTGTAGATATTCTTGTTTAAAATAATATCCGTCATCTTTTCTATCAATATTCATATAATACAAAAACTGAAATATTTTGAATGATTTTTCGCCAATAACGTATCTTGGGAAAAACCACGCTTGAGAACCAGTAATATATTCGGGTTCGTATTCTTTTTCTTTTACTAAAAAACTGAATACAAAGGTGGCTGATTTACACATTAAAGGCTGTTGCTCTTCGCCCTCTCCTTCTCCTTCTCCTTCTCCTTCACCCTCTCCTTCTTCGTCTCCATCACCCTCATCTTCGCCTTCTTCGCCTTCTTCGTCTCCCTCTCCTTCTCCTTCGCCCTCTCCTTCGCTTTCGCCCTCTCCTTCGCCTTCTTGGTCTCCTTCTTGGTCGCCGCCTTCTTCGTCTCCCTCTCCTTCTCCTTCTCCTTCTCCTTCTCCCTCGCCTTCTCCCTCGCCTTCTTGGTCGCCACCATCTCCTTCTCCTTTTTGGTCGCCACCTTCTCCTTCTTGGTTATCGTCATCTTGTTGGTCGCCACTTTCTTGTTCCGCACCGTCTTTATCGGACATAACGGGGGTATCACTAGTACTTTTACCGCTACTAGATTTAGCTCCAACTTCTATTTCTTCGCCATCAAAAATATCTATATCGTCTGCCATAATTATTTTTTTGCTACAAGAATTTTCTTTTCCGACATCAAGCCAAATGCTTCGCTTATGTTTTTAATATCATAGTCTATTGAAATAATATTTTTTTCTTCATCAGTTAACATTTTCAAGAATTTGTATTTGGCATCTTCCCAAGATAATGTTGATGGATATGCTGAATACCTATCAAATAACCATAAATATTCTTCTGCTTTAACTTCATTAGAGTATATTTCATTTTCAGATTCTTCTTCAAAGAAAACTTCCGAAAATTTATTTTTAACCGATTCCCAAAGTGCATTTTTTACTTCACTATCATCTACCATTCGTAAATCTTCGATAGCCAACATTTTATTTACAAATTCTAATCGTAAAATTAGACCGTTTTCGTCTATTTCTTTTTTATAAAAAAATACACTTTCAATATATTCATCAAAATCAGTCAAATCTAAAACTTTTCTTTCATAATCCAAATCCGCAGTCAACATAGGGTCTATATTTTTTCTGTGGATATAATCAACGAAACTTTCGCAAAAATATTCCTCTATACTTTTATCTAATAGAACAGATTTTTCTATTAAGTCGGCATTAGCAATAATATCATCTTGAATAAAATCATAAATAATATGACCTGTTTCGTGTAAAAGATTAATTGAGTTTGAAAAAACATCTGGCAAGTGAATGATATACTTTCCTTCAGTTGTTTCAATACCAGCTTCAACCTTTTTTCCCTCGTCCATATAAATACCGTCTGAATACACCGCCACTTTAGTTGGGTCTATTGTTTCAGAAGTATAAAAATCAAAATAATCTCTTAAATCTTTTGGTAATCTTGATGTTTGTTGTGTAAATCTTGATTCAACCTCCCCAATTAAAGATTCGTAGGTTTGGAAATTTAGAATGTATAAATCTCTTGCAGTCCAACCAAGCTTTGTTAATCTTTGTTCCCTTTCAACAGCTTTTTTATTTTGCTCCAGCGACTTTTTAAAAAAAGATATATAAGAACTATCGATATATTGATTAATGAATTTTTCTATG
>JBEICW010000267.1:0-5071 GCA_040383785.1 Ignavibacteria bacterium
ACTTGTAAAGGACCTTATTCCACAAGTTATGAACTTAATCGTTGTTCCTTCCTGTCCAATAAGTTTTTCCCCGGCACACTTAAAATTTTTCCACTTGACTTTCTTTCATTCTCTGGCTTAAACCATTTTTTACCTGTTTCCATAGTTAGATTATTTTCTTCCTATTGTTATGATAGCATCTTTAATAGCAGTTACCAATTCTGCGTGTCCTTGTGTTCTCGCTAAATCAACTTTTATGTTTGTCAGAAGTTTGAAGATATTTTTAATATCCTCTTTCATTTCAGTATCATTGCCTTTTTTAGTTTCGATTTCTGTATCAATCTTTTCCTCAATGTACTTAATATCTCGCTTCATTTCAGCCATAGTAACACGAACAGTTAGATAAGCACCTCCAACTGCTGAAACAATTGTAAAAATATATGGTAAATATTCTTGCATAATTTTTGTTTTAAGATTTGTCTAATAAAGGTAAAATTAAAAAAAAATACTTATAACAACTAAAAAAGGAGAACATTTGTCCTCCTATTTGTTGTAAATAATCTTTTAGAATAATTATTAAGCGATACCTGTCGATTTAATAAAAACATTAGCCAAGATAACGTGAGCATCAGAGTTTGGATGTCTTAAATCTTTATTGAATAAATCAATCTTATCTGTCATATCGTGAAAATCAATAATCGAATCAAAATCTTGTTGTTTTTCCCAAGCAATTAAACTTTCTAAATTTTTAAGTTTTTCTGCCGTGTTTTTAGAATAAAATCTTTTGTTTGGAGGTGTTACCAATATTGCTTTCGCACCATTATCCTTAATCAATTGTCTTATTTTAAGAATATTGTCTTTTGTAGTTTGTAAAGGAACTCCACCATAAACATCGTTACTACCTCCCAAGAAAGTGATAATATCATATTTATTATCTTTTAAATCTTTCTCTAAATTTTCAAGCATCCATTTAGTGTTCTGACCTCCTTTTGCTATTTTTTTCACTTCATTATTAGGAAATCTATCTTTAATTTTGTCTGCATAAGAATATTTATTATCAGTATTACTATCTCCGATAAAAAGTAATTTTAAATTCTTCTTTTTAGTAGTTGAACTTGTTAGTAAAACATACAAACCAACTAACGCTACTGTTCCTGCTATTACTTTTATATTCATAATCTGTTTTTTATTTTAATTCAACAGGCATTTGACCTACTATATAGTTAACAAAGTTGTCATAAATATCTTGTTCTCCAATAGGTAAATCATCATACAAAACAGTTGTTGGAGGTATATAACCATCTATTTTAGTAACTAAATCGTATATCCCAACAATATTCTTAATAGGAGTTAAATTTAATGCAATATTATTACAAACAGGAACTTGATAAAGGTAATCAAACATACCTATAAAAGCATCCCATTCGGGTTGACCCGAATAATCAACAGAATAAACATCGGCTATACCATCTTGAAAAGCAAAAGACACCGAATTAATATCGGCATCTTTCCACATAATGTTTATTCTTGTTACTTGCATATTATTTACTCATATCAACCAAAAACACGTTGGTATGATTACCTTGTGAATTAATGATAACTTCTGCATCTAATCTAAATTGGTATTTATCACAAACGCTTTCAATTTCTTTTAAACAAAGAATTTTCTCGTGATTTCTCATTTGAACAATCTTTGTTAATAATTCGTTTTTCTCATTAGTAAGAGTTTGTTCTACACTTACTTCTTCTGCCGTAGCAATTTGCTCATCTTTTTTCATCTCGTTTTTATTTAAAATTTAGACAAATATACTAAAAATTTATTCCGAAATACCAACGAAAATAGTTTTCTAATTTACGTTGTAAACCATCACTTGCCCAATAAGGTAAAGTCAATCCACTTGCAATATCAACATAACCATTCACTAATGAAGTGTCATTACTATTTCCAACGTGATAATCTTTAAGAGGTAAAAAGTTTGGAGGAGTAGGAGTTTCAAAATTATCAGAAATAAGTTGTTGTTGAATAACACCGTTTACATACATTTTAGTTTCACTACCTTGACCTGTCGGCATTAATAAGTTGTGTTTTACTGTTACCATTCCCCAATTTTGATAAGGATTTGAAAAAGTATTATAAATACCTTGCGTATATTGAGAAGATGGAGTATCAAAAACACCTACAAGTCTTGATTGAGCATTAAATAGATTATTAGTTCCTTGCAAACAGAAATCTCCCGAAGATAGTAAAGGATAACCATCATTTATGTTATAAACATAAGATGTTGTGCTACCTGCTACTTTAAATCTAAAAACATAAATATTTGTTACGGCACTAAAGCCACTCATATCTATATCATTACAATAAAGAATATCATTAACATTGAAATTTAAGTAACCTCTTCTACCATTAACACCTTTAGGTACAAGTGATGGTCTAAAACTACTCCCTATCGCAGAAATCAATATATTACCTGTATCAGCAATATCAGTCATTTCAGCAACACCACTCCCGACAAAATCAGCAACTCTATCAGCCAAAAAATAAACAAGTGCTTTTTGATTTCCTTTTAAAGAAGCAGGGTCGGTATAACTTAAAAAACCATTGTTAGCCAATAAACCTTGTCTATCCCCTCCTTGTAAACCACTACTAAAAGAACCTCTTTTTCTACCCCCTTGTAATCCTCCTTGAACTCCTTGTTGCATATTTATTAATTATAAGATTCTCCGTAAACATAAACATTCACTTCTTTTGTTGCACTTATTGATGTTCCCATACTCATAGTGATTGAATAACCTATCGGAACATTATAATATGGAACTCCTTGTGAATCTCTATTTTTAGAGAAAAAAGCAAGTAATTGTCCGTTTGCAAATAAATCTAATGTAACTATGGAATTTGTATTACCCGAATTTGCAGGTATAGAAACCGTTGATAATTTTCTTGTATTCGTTCCATCGTTAATATTAATAATAATATCTTTTGCAGTATCAGAAGAGTAAACGGCAATAGCATATATTCTTCTCATATACGTTGCATCAGCACTCAAAACGGTTTTAGCAACCGTAGTATCAGCAGGTAAGAAATTTGTTATCTGACCAAATATTCCCGATGTAAATGTTAAATTATTTGACATTTTATTTTTGTATAATTAATTATTAATATTCTTCTCCGTAAACAAAGAAATTCATTTCCTTACCTGCCGTTACAACAACAGGTAAAGCGATAACAATCGACCATCCGTTAGGTATATTCCAATACGGAACTCCATTAGCATCTATATTTTTACTAAACATAGCATTTAATTGAGCATCAGCAAATAAATCATCTGTTATTAAAGCGTTTGTATTTCCTGCATTAGCAACCGTGTTCGTTGTTCCCATTCTGAAACTTGTCGTTCCATTATTTATTTTAATCTGAACATCGTGAGGAACGGTATCATTTGACATAACTGCAATAGCATAAATTCTTGCTCCTGTTGGATTCGTACAAGTATAAATAGTTTTATTACCTGTACCATCAGCATTAACTACGTTTGTGATAGTTGATGTTAAACTATCTGTAAATGTTAATAAGGTACTCATTTTTTAAGTGTTTTGAAGTAAATAAAGATTAGTTGCATTTCTTATTAATATTGGAATTAAAAATGTTGAATCAACCCAAGCAGGTAATCCACTCACTACGGATAATACATTAGTTTCAGAGCCAATAGGTAATTTAGACAATACATTTGTAGCAGAAGCATATAAAGTATCTCCTTTAACGTAAGATGTTTGACCTGTACCTCCTGTTGTTGGTGTTATAGTATCAGTAGTTAAAGCAATAGTTCCCGATGTATTTGGTAAAGTCCAAGTTTTAGCACTTCCTGTTGTTGAAGCAGAAACTAATGAACCACCTAAACCAACATTAAATCCAAAACCATTATTTGCCGTAAACGTATTTGCCGTTATTCCGTATGCTCCTGCGTTCCAATTTGCCGTTAAAGGAGTAGTTCCGTTTGCTTGTAAAAGACCTGCATCATTGAAAGATACTGCTACTGCACCACCAACTGCCGTTGCGTGAATATAAGAACCTATAAAATCCATAGAAGTTACTGCCGAAGTAATAACAACACCCTCATCTAATATAGCGACATTATTTCCACCACCACTTCCTGCCGTTGGATTTGCTTGTGTTACGGTAACTATTAAAGATGGTAAAGCAGGTCTAATGGGCGATGTTCTTGCTCCACTATAATAAATTTCGCAATGGTCATCAGTAGCAGAAACCATTATTTCAAAATAGTCATTTGCACTTGCACTTGCTAAAAAATTCCAAGCAGGAACTATTTTAGTGTTATTACCCTCGATTGTTACATCAGTTGATGTTGCAGGAATATCTATACCATTTTTTCTTAACCAAATAGTTACAACGGCTAAACCACCTGTTGTATGATTTAATTGAGCCGAGAATTGAATATTGTAAACACCTGTATTTAAAACTTTTATTTTTGTTTGTGGTGTACCTTGAAGAGAAACACCATTTGTTAAATCAGTCGTATTTAATTTTAAAGGTGTTATAGTGTTAGCAACAAATTGTTGTGTTGTTAAATCCGAAAAAGCACCATAATAACCTGTCGGAGAGCCACCACTACCTCCTGCACTACCTATACCTTGAAAACCAAAAGAAGAAGCACCTAATGTTAATCCCATAATGAATATTTTTACTAAAATTAATTATTTTTTTATTACCAACAAGTTATAAGTATCAAACCATCTCCACCATCTCCACCTGCTCCACCTGTTCCGTTAGTAGAGCCACCACCTCCACCTCCTCCACTTCCGTAAGAAGCGTTACCACCTTTTCCTCCAACCCTGCCTGTTGTGTTTGCTGAACCACCACCTGCACCTCCTATAAAAAACATTGGTGTACGGTAGGATGTCAAAAGACTATTTAAAGATTCATAACCATCACTTCCATTTTGAGTACCATCAGTTGTATCATTTGTTCCACCAATAATCGAACTTAAAAAACCTGTTCCTGTAATATTTCCTCCTAAATGTGATGAACCTGCCGTTGAACCCGAAACACCACCTCCACCTGCACCTCCTGTAA
>JBEICW010000268.1:0-5066 GCA_040383785.1 Ignavibacteria bacterium
ATAATTCGCAGGGTTTTGAACCAAATCCGCAATGCTTTTTTCTTTGTTGAGTAACATAATATCATTCAAATCTCGCGTGATATGTTGCTCATATTTTAGTGCAGAATTTGCCTCTCTTTCTTCCAAATAATCCATGCTCATTTCGGCATCATATTCTTTGGTTTCGTAATCTATCAATTCAAAATCCGTTGTTGGAATTCGGTTAGAATTGGCTCTCAAAGCTCTGCGAGTATCTCGCACCAAAAATGACTCTTTGCCAAATACAGGAATTTTACCTTTGGTTTTATTTACTTTTACAATGGGAAAAAGTCTATTCCCAATAAATGTATTATTAGTATATGACTGACTTAATGTAGTCAATATTGGGTCTATAATTCTAAGATTATCTAATCTTGCAAACATAGTTTTTTGTCCTTATTTATTTTAAAAAAAAAGATTTGTTTTTTGAACAAGGGGTTGCAACCCTTTGTTAAGGATAGTTTAGGAATTACAAAAGCGAAATTGCTTCTTCATAAGAGATGTTATTAGACTTCGCAATATTAATTATTTTTTTATGCAATTCTAATTTATCTGGATTTATATTTGCATTATCATTTAAAAGATTTAAGTATAAGTAATCATTGTAGTTATTGCTAATATTTTGAGTATTCGAGTTTTGCAATTCATTTGCTATGCTGTAATTTAGCAAGTTAACATTTTGGGATTTTGCTATATTTGAGTTATAAATTGTACCTTTAAATTCAATAATTTTACTAATCAAATCTTTAGCTTTGTGGGTGTAATTTTGATTTACTTCTTCTGCAAAATAACCTTGATTATCTTTGATATATTTATCAGCAGTAATTGAAATTTCAATCAAAGGCTTAATGATATTCTCGCTAAATTCTTCAAGATATTTTCCTTTCAAATCATCATCTAAAAAGTCCAAATCACTAAGTGAAGTGTGTTTATTATCTTCAATTACTTTTTTGATTGCATTTTCTAATTCCATATTAGCAATTACTTTTTCCATCTCTTCGATTTTGGAAAGTAATTTAGATCTTACCTCTTTAAAATTTTCATTAATATCTTCGCTAAATGAATAATCAAGATTACTTTCCGCAAATTCAGCATACTCCATTTTCCCATCAAAATTTAGATTTTGCAATCCTTTTACTGCTGGTGCAGTTGCTCCCAATAATCCAATATGACGGAGCATCAAATCAGGGTATAGTGCTATCGAAACCTTACGGAATAATCCATTTTTAATCATTTGTTTGGTTTCAATGCTAAAATCTTTCAACTCTGCAAAAAGAGATTCACCTTTACGTTCCAATTTGCCAACCCATGCAAATGCAGGGTCATCAACTTTTGGATGCCCGATAACAAGCGGCACCTCGAAAGATTTAGAGTTAGCAATTTTTTCGTTATATTTATTTGCGATAATATCAAGCGTTTCACTTGTGTAGTTAGTGGTTTTCCCACTTGAGTCGGTTTGTTCACCAACTTTGAATACTTCAATCCACATTTATTGCTCCTTTTATTTTTGAATATTAATAATTTCTTTGGTAAAATTATTTTTCGTAATTAATTCAATCAAAATATTTCATTTAGTTCAGCTGATTATAATTTACAATGATTTTTTTTCAATTGTCAATTAATTACAATTCAAAATTACGGGAAGATGCTTTAAGTCTTTGATATATCATAAATAATGATTATTTACATAATATTTATCTATAATACTTTAATTGGTCAACAATGTGGTAAAATGTTAGCAAATTGCAAGCTTCTTTTAAATATCCACATTTTTTTCATATTTTATTTGGAAAAGTCAAAAAAAACTAATAATTTTGTAGTTCTTAATTCAATAGGAATGAAAAAATGATAGCGTTAGATTTTGTACAGAAAATAAACATTGACAGAGCTTTAGAAGTTAGAAAAACTAAAGACGGTGAAAACTACTCTGAAATTCCAAATTTTAAGCCAGGTGACGAAGTAACTATAGCAGTTAGAGTAGTGGAAGGCGAGAAAGAAAGAATTCAAAATTTCAAAGGAATTGTAATCGCTCGTAGAGGCGGTGGAATCAACCAAACATTTAGAGTTAGAAAAATCTCTAATGGTATTGGCGTAGAAAGAATTTTCCCTTTATACTCTCCAATGGTTCAAAGTATCACTTTAAATAGACCAGGTAACGTTCGTAGAGCTAAATTGTACTACTTACGTGGTATGTCAGATAGAAAAATCAGACAAAAACTATCATAAGATTATAGTTTTAAAGATTAAATCTGATAATTTAAATTTCTATCCTTCAAAATTTAAAGGAACTATATTCAATAGAATGTAGTTCCTTTTTTTTGTGTTAAGGTTAATAACTAATGATAAAAATATTTCTTTTTCGTTTGTTTAGTTTTTGGAGAATAAAATGGAAATATTAGAAAAAAAGAAAAATTTAGTGCAAATGATTATGAATTCTGAAGATATGAATATATTATCAGAAATAGAAAGTTTGTTGCTTTTAGGCAAAAATGAATCATTAAGTAAAGAACTAAAACCATTAACTTTAGATGAATTTTACGCTATTCTGGCTAAAGCCGAAGATGATATTCTAAACGGTAGAGTAATCACAAATGAAGATTTAGAAAAAGAGATAGAGTTATGGAACTAATTATCAATATCCCCTACCTAATAGACCTAAAAAACTACGAAACTATCAAAAATATAAACTTGAAAGACCAAATAGATAAAAATGCTCATTTGATTTATAAGCAATAAGGTAAGTAACCTTTTGAATATTGTCTGAATTTTTAAACTTCACTTTACACTCCTATTTTTAACTATATGTAGTAATTCAAAAACCTTCTGTTAAATAAAAAATATTTCATAACGTCAATTTAGTTTGTTTTAAATTAGAATTATGAAACATTAAAATATTTAACAAATCAATTAAAAAGTATGCAAGATCTAAACCAACCTTACGTAAAATTAGAAATTCAGAATAAAATCGGTTATGTAACTTTTTTTCACCCAAACAGCAATTCATTACCAGGTTCTTTACTACGCGAATTAGCAACTACTATCGAATCGGCAAGTAATAGCTCAGAAGTAAATGTAATTGTGTTAAAATCTGCTGGTGAAAAAGCATTTTGTGCTGGTGCATCTTTTGATGAATTGGTAAATATCACAGACCTAGAAACTGGCGATTATTTCTTTTCTGGATTTGCTTTAGTAATTAATGCAATTAGAAATAGCTCGAAATTTGTAATTGGTAGAGTTCAGGGCAAAGCCGTTGGTGGGGGAGTTGGCTTGGCGGCAGCATGTGATTATACATTTGCCTCTACTCGCTCTGATGCTAAATTATCTGAATTAGCTCTTGGTATAGGTCCATTTGTGGTAGGTCCTGCAGTAGAACGTAAAATAGGCACATCTGCATTTGCTGAAATGTCTATTGATTATGATTGGCGTTCGGCAGAGTGGTCTAAAAGCAAAGGATTATATGTTGATATATTTGAAACTACCGATGCACTTGATGCAGCAGTAAACAATTTAGCAACAAAACTTGCAAATAACAGTCCAGAAGCAATGGCAGACCTAAAAAGAGTTCTTTGGGAAGGCACAGAAAACTGGGACACATTACTATTTGAAAGAGCAAAAATTAGTGGTAGATTAGTTTTGTCTGAATTTACAAAAAATTATATAAATGAATTCAAATCTAAGAGTAAATAATCTAGAATACACACATGGCAAATATATTTGAGTTTGATGGATTTATTCCTGTGGTGCATCCGAGTGCTTTTATTCATCCTAATGCCACCGTTACTGGAAATGTAATAATAGGCAAAGATGTATATATCGGTCCTGGTGCGGTTATTCGCGGAGATTGGGGTGAGATAATCATAGAAGATGGCTGTAATGTGCAAGAAAACTGCACTATTCACATGTTCCCTGGGATAACTGTTACT
This sequence comes from Ignavibacteria bacterium, assembly GCA_040383785.1. Taxonomy (GTDB): domain Bacteria; phylum Bacteroidota; class Ignavibacteria; order Kapaibacteriales; family UBA2268; genus JBDNHS01. Next base: position 3,942 of record JBEICW010000268.1, read on the forward strand.
CTTAAAGAATCGGCACATATTGGACACGGTGCTATTATTCATGGTGCGAATATTGGTCGCAATACTTTGGTAGGTATGAATGCAGTGGTTATGGATAATGTGGAAGTTGGCGATGAGTGTGTAATTGGGGCGTTGTGTTTTGTTCCTGCTGATATGAAAATCCCAAATCGCTCTGTAGTTGTAGGCAATCCTGCTAAAATTGTAAAAGAAGTAAGCGACAAAATGCTTGATTGGAAAACCGAAGGCACTAAATTGTATCAGTCGCTACCGGCTGAATTATACAGAAGTCTAAAAGAAGTTGAGCCATTACGAGAAATTCCCAAAGACAGAAAATCCCAATCGGCAAAATACAAAACTTGGAACGAAAATAAAGGAAAGTAAAAAATAATTACTTTTAAAATCTTATTAAAATAAAATGCTCAAAAAAATCTTACTAGAAAAATACAAAATAGTTTTACCACTTTTAGTAGTCTTATTACTATTACCTACATTAGTTTTTCCTGTTTTTGTAGATGCCACAATTTTTATAATGATGGGAGATGTAATACTCAATGGTAAAACCCTTTATTATGATTTTATAGATATTAAACCACCACTTTTTTATTACATTTATGCTCTGCAAAATTTAATTTTTGGTAACACCGAATTGTCGCTACGAATTGCGTTAATTGTTTGGCAGTTAGCAACTGCCTTTGCATTATATAAATTCACTAAAATAATTACTAATCATATACCTACAATATATATAACTTTAATATCATATATTATCTTTTTTGTTAGTTTAGGATTTGATAATAGTATTACCCCAGAAGCGTATTCTTTATTACCATTGTTGCTAATTTCTATCGTATTATCTAAAGAACATATTTCAAATATTAATCTTATAATTGCAGGTATTTTGCTTTCTTTTTTGTTTGGAATAAAATATACATTTGGGATATATTCTATAGCTTTCGTAATTGCATTATATTATAAAAACCAAGCTAAAGTTAACACTGATTTTATAAAAAAAAACTGGGCTTACAATATTAGGATTTATAATATTTTTGCCAATATCATTTTTTGCATTTTTTGACAAGGAATCATTGTTTTTTTATGTAATTTCATTGCAATATTTAAAAGAAT
>JBEICW010000269.1:0-5061 GCA_040383785.1 Ignavibacteria bacterium
AAGTTTTGGATAGGGGTAGGAGTGGTGTATCCTTCTAATTTTACAGCTTTTAAAATTGGCTCAATTAGATTTAGGTTTTCAAATGTCATAGTAAAATTGTTAGATTCAAAAAAATCAAATATAATATTTATTAAAATTGTAATAAATATTATGCAATTTACAAATAATTAAGCAGATGTAAGTAAAATACTTAAATGGAAATTATCTGAAGAGTTTTCGGTAGCGATTGGTATAAATAAATACCATAACAAAAAGTCCAAAATAAAGTCATTTTCTTCGTTAATTTTGTTGTTTTCTGATTGTGTAACTTTAAGACCGACTTTACCATTGGTTGTGTCTAAACCATAAGCCAAAATCAACTCTTCACCCTCGAAAATAGCCCATTCATCCAAAGGATTATTTCTTACAATTAATCTTAACGTTCTATCGTAAAATTCTACAATGTAAGAAGTTCCGTACCACTTTTCACCATATATTTTAGAAATAACTTTGTCTTCATTATCTGATATTTCGATATTACTTTTCCAAAATCCAGTTCTATAAATTTTAAGGGTTTTACCGAGTAAAATAATTTCTGCAAGTGATTGATTTGAGCTTCTATTTAGTTTTAACTGCCCAACTTCGATACCATCTATTATTAGATCATAGCTATTATTGTCGATTTTTTGCCAATTTTTTAACATAATATTTTTATTTGTAATTAATTTTTAAATTTAATAATATTACGATAAAAAAATGAATAAGTTGCAAAAATGTAGCGAATAAATGAATACAATTGAATTTTATTTCCCTTCAATACTTTTTAGAATGTCATTCATCATTTCAATTTGTATTTTTTGAATTTCTAAAATATCTGGCTGTTGTTTCATAGTAATGTGGTCAATTTTTTCGTGGTGCATTCTAATTTCTAATTCTGATTTTAAATTAATGACAACTTCAATACAAATTCTGCACCTTGTCCAAATACTGATTTGCAATAAACTTCACCACCAATTGATTCTGCACCTCTTTTAACACTATATAATCCTATACCACTAGAATCTTCTTTGTCTGTTGTAGTTGAAGATAATTTTGAAAATTTCAAAAATAATTTTCCAAGTTCTTCTTTTGCTATACCAGGTCCTTCATCTCTCACAGATAGGTATAACATTTTATCTATAATATCTAATTTAATCCAAATATTCGAATTAAATGGTGAATACTTCAATGCATTTGATATGTAATTATCAATAATCTCTCTAAATATATTTTTATCTGTAAATAATGTAGAATTTGATAAATCATTATCAAAATGTATTGTAATATTTTTTTTGTTACTTTGAGTTTCAAATTGGTTTAGAGATTCAATTATTACATCACTTGGTAAGAACTCTACTTTTTTTATGGTTAATTTCGCATTTTCTATTAGCTCTTTATCTATTAATTTCATAACAATATCTTTCATAAAATTAGTAGTTTTTGATAGCTGGTTTAACTTTGCAATTAAATCTTCTTTAGTTATTTTATCAAAGTAAGTTGTTACTAACTCAAGATTCATTAAAATACTTGCAATTGGATTTTTCAAATCATGGGCAACTATATGTAAAATATTATTTTTTTCAGAATTTAAAACTTCTAATTTTAATTGAGTCTCTTTTTGCTCTGTTATATCACGACTGATAATTACAGCACCAATAAATTTTTTATTAGCATCATAATCAAAATGAAAAACATCCTCTACCCAAATTAAATTATTTTTTTTATTGTAAATTAAATAATGATAAATTAAGTTTTCATAATTTTGATTTATGGCCTCTTCAAATTGGTTTATTATTTTTTCTTTAAAGTCATCATGTACTTGACTTAAAATATCATAATAATTATTGCCTAGTTCGTTAATGTTTGAACAATTTAATAATTTTAAATAAGCTGGGGAGACATATTTAAATGATTTGTCTGAATTTAAACTAATTATACCATCGAAAGTATTTTCGGCTATATAACGGAATTTTTCTTCACTTTCGCTAACTTTTCTTTCTTGTATTTGTTTATTTAATGCAAATTCTAATTGAAATATTAAATTATAATTTAAATTATTATCTTTTATCAAAAAACCATCAGCACCTGATAATTTGGCTTTTTCAAAAATTGCTTTGTCTGAATTGGCAGTAAGAAATATTATAGGAATTTTATATTTATTTTTTATAATTCGAGCTGTAACAATACCATCAATATTACCCTTAATAAAAATATCCATAAGAATGAGGTCTGGAATTTGATTCTCTAAAGATTTAACTCCGTCTACAGCATTTGTATAAATACCAATAATATCATAATTATTTTCTTCTAAAATATGTCTTAAAATTTTAGCTATAGCACTTGAGTCTTCAAAGATTAAAATCTTAGTTTTTTTCATGAAAGATAAAGCTTTAGTTTTATTATTATTTAAATAACATTTTTATTTTTTTTAAATTATGAAATATTAACGAAATATGCAATATTTATAATTAAATAAAAAATGATGATTTTTTTTTATGTCAAAATTCCTTCATATTTATCAAGATACTTATCGTGTATAATTTCAAATTTACCCGTTATTGATGCTAAAATCTTCAAGCCGGTTTCTACTCCTGAAGCAGAAGCAGAAGAATATTGAGAAATAGCACCTGCTAATAAACCACAAACCCAAATATTACCTTCAATATGATTATTATTGTTAGATAACATAGTGCGATTTTTATCGGAATATGGATAATTAACCTTTTCAATTATATTACATAAAGTATCGTCAAAATCTATATCAAAAAATTTATAACCAGTTGCTAATACTAAGTATTCACAATGAATAGTATCTCCATTTTTCATTTGTATAGAGTATTTATTGTGGTGATGTGAATTTACAATTTGAACACTAGCTTTCATAATGTCGCCAGTTTTATATTTTAAAAATTGTTCCTTCATTTTATCTAAAATATGCTCACCAGTAGCACCAAATTCTATACCTGGTGCATTAAAAAAACGAGCTTTGAGAGCATCTGAACGATGATTATCTATTATAAGTATTTTGTGGTTAATTTTATTTTTCAAAAATCCACTTGCTAATGTAATACCAAGAGATAAACCAGAAACTCCACCACCAATAATTACAATTTTATACATTTTTACTTTAATAATTTAAGATTTATTTGATAGTAATATAATTTGAAACAGCATTAATTAATGAAATAATTTTAGGATAGTTCATTCTTTTAGGTCCAATGACACCAATCGAACCATTTGCATTACCAAATTTATAAGGAGATAGAACAATACTATAATCATCTAATAAATTATTATTCATTTCACTGCCTATCAGTACCTTAGGACCAGTATTTTCTGCCAGATTTTCCAAATAATTATCTAAAATATGAACTATAATATTCTCATTTTCAACTAATTCTATAACAGATTTTAACTTTTCACTATTTTCAAATTCTGGATATTCAAATAGATTTTGTGTCCCATTTGTAATTATTTTTTCACTTTCATTAACTTTACTAAATAATTTAACAATAGAATCTATAAAAAGTCTAATAATAGGAGTTGAATCAGAATCCAAATCTTGTACTATATCACTAAAATTTTCTTTTATAACAAGTAGAGTCCTTCCCTTAACTTTGTCATTTATATAATTTTTGATTTTTTCGATATGTTTATTATCAATTTCAAAGTAATTTTCTAAAGTAACTGTTCTAACTATATTAGAATCAAGAGCTATCACAACTAATAATTTATTTGAAGATAATTGAATCAATTCAATTTTTTGAACAATTAAATCATTTAATTCTGGGAAAGTAACAACTGCCAAAAATTTAGAGACATAACCTATTATTTTTGAAGCTTCTTTTAGTATAGAATCACCCTCATTTTTAAAACTATCCAAGTTTTGTAAATTATCTACAATTTCATCTTGCCAAGAAATAGTTTCTATACTTTTATCATAACCAATTACTGACTCAATTTTCATCAAATTATCTACATAAAACCTATAACCTTTGTCCGTAGGAATTCTACCGGCAGATGTGTGCGGATGAGCTATATAATTCATTGCCTCCAAGTCGGACATTACATTTCTGATAGTAGCTGGTGATAATTTTAAATTTCCCTCTAAGTACATAGATAATGGACGTGATCCAATTGGAGTAGCTTTTAAAATATATAAATTAATAATTGAGCTTAGGATTTCACTTTCCCTCAAACTCAAGTCATTATAATTATTACTTTTTAGATTCATATAAAGATTATAATTTCAGAATTAATAACTATTTGTTATCATTATTTTTGTTAAAATCATATTTTTCTATTAATTTTTGTTGAACAATTTCAGGGACAAAATCACTCACATCTTTTTTATACCTTGCTAATTCACGAATAATGCTTGAATTTAGATAAGTATATTTTTCATGTGGAGTAAAAAATATTGTCTGTAAATCTGGCTCCATTTTTCTATTCATTAGTGCAATCTGTAACTCATATTCAAAATCGGTTACCGACCTAATACCCCTAATTAATACATTGGCATTTCGTAATTTAGCAAATTCAGCTATCAAACCATTATGAAATTCTACTTTGACATTTTTTAAATGTGTTAATGAACTTTCCACCATTGACAATCTTTCATTCTCAGTAAAAAGATTTACTTTTTTAGAATTAATTGCTATTACAACAATTATTTTATCGAACATTGATGCCGCTCTTTCAATTACATCAATATGTCCGTTTGTAATTGGGTCAAAAGTTCCTGGGTAAATTGCTACTGCCATAAATTTTCAATTAAATTTTAAACAAAATTTTCAATTAAATTTGAAAAATTTATAATTAATGTTATGTATTTGCGTTTTCTATATTGCAAAATTATTATTTTTAATTCAATAGTAGTAATTAAAGACGAATTATTTATTAACATTTGTATTTTTGTATATTCATTTCAAATAAAAATAAAAAAAATGAGCAAATATAGTTTTAAATCAGAAATAACAATAGAAAATGGCTTAATTACAAATATAATTAAAGCAGAAAAATCGAAAATTACAATTATCAGTG
>JBEICW010000270.1:0-5028 GCA_040383785.1 Ignavibacteria bacterium
AATATTTTTTCTTCTTCGTTAATGGGATGTACTCATAAATGATGACCAAAACTTTGTGTTTATTGGTATTCAACTAAATAACTACATACAATTTAATAAAAGTAATTTAATTTCCAAATACTTTTAAAAAAAAAAAAAATACTTGAAAATTAAACAAATATTATGAAAGTTATTAATTAATCATCAAAATCAGATAATTCCAATTGATTTTATCAGTAGTTTAATAGATTTAAAAATAAACATTAAATAAAATGGCTTTTTATATTTTTTGAATATTAAGATTTGATTAAACTAAAAAATATATTTTAAACATCTATACTTTTAATTGAAGTTATTTGAATTAAATTGAAGTTGGGGAAGTATAGATGCTGTCTATATTTGAGTGATTTTAAAAAAGTGTACAAAAGCGAGCCAATTTTAAAACAAAAAATCATTAAATCATTGCTATTGCTTGACTTAAGGATTTACATGTGTACTCGGAGGGGGACTTGAACCCCCACGGGATTGCTCCCACAGGATTTTAAGTCCTGTGCGTCTACCGATTCCGCCATCCGAGCACTTTCAATTCAATTGAATTATTTAATAAATAATGTGATTAAATTTGAATTCAAAATTAAAGAGATTTTTTGAATTTTCCAAATTATTTTTTCATAATTATTAAATATTATTGTTTTTTTATTCACAAATTCTAAATAATCCGATTAATCGTAAATATTTAATCATTTTTTTGATTTTTTTTTAAACTACTGCAACATTTATATTATATCTTCGTATATCTTACTAAAGCAATTTATTTCAAACTACCCTACTATTCTGAGGTTAATATGAAACAATTTATTAATAAAATATCAAATAAATTATTTAATGTAGATTTACATTTGGTAACTTTAGCAGTTTTATCTGCTTTATTAATTACTTCTTGTAGTTCGGGTCCAAAAACTGTAAATAATTATTATGTTACTAATAACACAGTTGAAACGGTAACACCAACAAATAATAATGTTAATGATGAAGATTCATGGGTAAATCCTTTGAATAAAAATGGTGCTAAAGATTCGAGTGATAAAAGCATTTATGCTCAAAGTAGTTCTAATAACAATGTATATGCTTCAGATGGCGATAATGTAGTTGTAAATAATTATTATTCCAATTATAATGGTTATAATGCTCATTATGTGCCAGTAATTAGTCCTTGGTGGAATAATTGGTCTGTATGGTCATTTAATCCTTATAATCGATTTGGATTTGGTAATGGTGGATTCGGTGGATGTATAGTATATGATTGGTATTCTCCTTTTTATGATTTTCACCCATTTTATGGATATAGTTGGTGGGGTCGTCCATCTATAGGAGTATGGTCTTGGTGGCATCAACCAATATATTCGTATTATCCTCGTAGATTTAATGACTATACTCATAGAAGATTTGGTTCTAATTTTGATAATAATTATAGATATGGAAATGTTTCAAGAGATAATAATAGAGTTAATTCTCGAAATGAGTCAAATGGCAATCCAATGAGTAATAGATATAGTTCAAGAAATAATGCTGGTGCTATTTATGCAAATAGTAGAAATAATTCAAGTAGTTTTAGTGGCAATAGTAGAGTTAATGGTATAAGAACTAGTTATGTAACTGAACCAACTAACTCAAGAAATTCTCGTAGTTCGGATAATTCAAACTCAAATAGTCGTAGTGTTTATAATAATGGTAATTCTCGCAATGGAAATGAACGTAATACAAATATTTATGATAATTCTGGTAGTTCAAGAAATAATGACATTAATAATGTGAATGGTGGTAATAGTAGAAATTCTCAACGTGGTGAAGTGAAAGAAAATTCAAGTCCAACACCAAGTCCAAATAATAATGGTAATATTAAAGAATCAGGAAGACAAAAAAGTAGAGAAAGTGTAAGCCCAGCTCCAGCACCTGCTCCAAGCAGTAGAAATTCTTCTCCATCACCAAGTAGTGTTGGAAGATCAAGTTCACCAAGCCCAGCTCCAGCAAGAGTTCCATCTCCGAGTCCTGCTCCTTCATCTGGTGGCAATTCTCGAAATGGCGGTAGAAGATAGTGTTTAGCATGAATTAAATAAGCTGAACTAAATATCTTAATTAAAATTATAATCAGCAAAGGAACAACTATTGCTGATTTTTTTTGTTCTAATTTGGTTTTCCTTAGCATTTAACCAATAACTTTTATAAACATATTTAATTTTTATCAATAATTAACGTAATTTTGAATGAGCGATAAAATCAATTTATAAAAAACATTTATCATATTTTCTTAATTTACAATGTCAAAAAAAATTCTTCTAAAAAAACGAGAAAATATTACATCTTTGAAGCACCAAGGGTATAAGATTAACTATCGTGAAGAATTAAATGATGCTCAATATAATGCTGTTATGCATAATGATGGAGCTGCACTGGTTATTGCTGGTGCTGGCACAGGCAAAACTCGAACATTAATTTACAGAGTTGCAAGATTAATTGAAGATGGGAATGACCCAAGTTCAATTTTATTATTGACTTTTACTCGCAAATCCGCTCATGAAATGATGCGAAGAGCTACTGAACTTTTGGACACAAGAGCTGAAAAAGTACAAGGTGGAACTTTTCATTCATTTGCTATGAATTTACTTCGCAAATATTCTACTGAAATTGGTTATGGGCAAAATTTTAATGTTTTAGACCAAAAAGATGCTGAAGATGTAATTAATTTTATCCGAACAAGTTATTTAGAAAAATTTAAATCTAAACGTAAACGTTTTCCATCAAAATCTATCATTTCAGATATAATCAGTATGTCAATTAATAAATCACTTTCATTAATTGATACGTTAACCGAAAATTTCCCTAATTTTATAGAGTATGACCAAGAAATTACTGAAATGTATTTAGATTATATTACTTATAAGAAAAATAGTAATATTATGGATTATGATGATTTGTTAGTTAATTTACGTAAGTTATTGAAAACTAATGCTAAAGTAAAAGAATTAATTAATAATACTTATAAATTTGTAATGGTAGATGAATACCAAGATACTAATAAATTACAACACGAAATAGTATTGCTATTGAGCAATAAAACAGAGAATATAATGGCTGTTGGTGACGATGCCCAATCAATTTATTCATTCCGTGGCTCTGATTTTCAAAATATATTTTTCTTTCCCGAGAGTTGTTCCAACTGTATTATTTTTAAAATTGAAGAAAATTATAGAAGTAATAATCAAATATTAAATCTTAGTAATTTTGTTATTAATCAAGCAACTTATAAATATGATAAGAACTTATATAGTTCTGTTGATAGTGATAATCTACCTAAAATAATTGCAACTAATGATGAAAGACAACAATCTGAATTTATAATACAGCAAATTTTAGAATATTCAGAACAAGGCATCAAATTAAATGATATTGCAATTTTGTTCCGTTCTGCTTTTCATTCTTTTGATTTAGAAATTGAGCTGAATAAGTCAAATATTCCATATAGAAAATTTGGCGGCTTTAAGTTTATGGAAACTTCACATATTAAAGATATTTTGGCATTTATTAAAATACTTTATAATCCTAAAGATTTAATTTCTTGGCAGAGAGTTTTGATTTTATTAGAAGGTGTCGGCACAAAAACAATTTCTAAGGTAAGTAATTTATTATCAAATGAAAGTCTTAATTTAAGTAATTACAATGATATATTAGAAACTGAAATAAAGAATTTAAATATCAAAAACCTTTTTAAAGAATTATCTAATATTGATTTAGAAAAAATAAAAGTTCCAAGTTTGGTAATTAAAATTTCTAATTTTTATAAGCCATTATTAGAAAAAAAATATGATGACAAAGAAAAACGTTGGAAAGATATTGAAACTTTTATTAATATTGCTGAAAATTATAAAAATGTAAATTCTTTTTTGACGGATATGGCTTTAGACCCACCAAGTGAATCAGTGGATGAAATTAATTCTATTGGCAATGAAAATGAATTTTTAAATTTATCTACAATTCACTCTGCAAAGGGTTTGGAATGGAAAATTGTATTTATAATTTGGGCTTTAGAGGGTCGTTTTCCTTCACTTCGCTCTGCTGATAGCACAGATAAGATTGAAGAAGAGCGAAGATTATTTTACGTTGCTGCTACAAGAGCTAAAGATGAACTTTATATTTCGTATCCACAAAACATTTTTGATAATGAATCTGGATTTGTTTTGAGCAAAGTTAGTAGGTTTATTGATAATATAAGTGAAGAATTAGCAGACTTTTTTGTGTTAGTTGAAGAAGAGTAAAATATATTTTTAAAAATTATGAAAGATGAGTTTAAAAAAGTTGACATTATGAAATATAATGAATTATTAATTGGCAGCAATAACAAAAAGAAATTCAATGAGTTAAAAAGTTTAATAGATGGATTAAATTTAAAACATATAGAAATCAAATCACCTAAAGATTATAATTTAGATAGTTTAGAAATTGAAGAAAATGGAAGTGATTTTTTTGAAAATTCACTTATCAAAGCAAAAACTTTTTTTGATTTGACAAATATACCGACTTTAAGTGATGATTCTGGATTAATTGTTGAATGTTTGGGTGGCGAACCCGGTCTTCGTTCTGCGAGATATGCAGGCGAAAATGCAACAGATGATGAAAATATAGATTTTTTATTGAATAAAATCAAAAATTTAGAATTTACTCCCAATGTATTTAAAGCTAAATATGTAACTACAATTTGCTTTTATAATGGTGAGCAAGTGCAATATTATGAGGGATTTATAGAAGGTCGTTTGATAAATGAAAAACGTGGATTTTCTGGTTTTGGATATGACCCAATTTTTATTCCCAATGGATATAACCATACATTTGCAGAGATGGGTAATGAAATAAAACAAAACATTAGTCATAGAAAAATAGCACTTGATAAGTTTATTGATTTTTTAGTAAGTAATTATAAAAAGTAGTTTTGCCTATAATTTTAATATTTGATTTTAATTATGGTGTTTATATTCTAATGTTATTTTCATAGTG
>JBEICW010000271.1:0-5028 GCA_040383785.1 Ignavibacteria bacterium
CTTTCAGGATTAACCCAAAATGAAATTGTATATGATGATATTGAATAAGGTAAATCAGTTATCTGTACAGAATTTTGAGAATAGTGTAAAAAACTTCCAGCAGAATTAGAATTCCCATTTCTATCATTAATTAAATTCACATTATAAACAAGTGCTGTATAATTACTATTACTGCTAGTTATTTCATTATCAAAACTAATATATGTTAAAAGACCATCTTCTATTTTAGGATTTCCATTATCAATTGTAGCCACTGTATCGACATAAAAACTAAATACATTGCTCATAGTTTTATTACCATATTCATCAATTGCTTCAACTTTCCAATAGTAAGTTGTTAATTTTTCTAAATCACTTACAAGATATTTTGGAGTTTTTAAGTTATTAATTAATAATTTTTGACCAACAGAAGTTTTATCAAAATAAACATTATAAGTCACCTCATCTTCATCTGGATCTTGGCATACCCAATTTAATTCAATATAATCACTAGAAATTTTACTATCATTTTTGGGTTTGGTTGCTACAGGTTTTGTAGGTGCTCTATTTTCATCTAATGAATCTAAGTTGATATTACCTTCACCCATAAACATTAAAATAGAAGCATTTGTCGTTTTATTTTCAATTACTTTAATATTTGTATATGAGGTCTTGTATTGAGATTTAATTGCCCTTATTGTATAAAGTCCCGGGTCAATACCTGTTAAAGTAAATGTTCCAGTTTCATTTGTAACCACACTTTGCGAACCTGGTTCTGTATAAATCATTGCTGATTTTATAGGTTCACCTGTTTTAGCATCTAAAACTAAACCTGTTACATTCCCATATTGTGGAGCAACGGGTTCATCTTCACAAGAATTTATTCCGAAAATCCCAATAACAAACAAACTAATTAAAATAATTTTGTTAAAAAAATTATTTTTTTCTGTTTTGGTACTACACATACTATTTTTCATAAGCCACCATTGTAGATATTTTAATATTTTATTTTTTTTAATTTGCAATTTGTTGTAAATATAAGACGGAATTTTTGCCATTTTGTAACAGACATTTTGAAAATATTTTTTATCTATATGATATATATACATTTACAACGACAATTATTTTTGACCACTTAACGTATTTTTTGATTTTTTTATCATCTATTGGAAAATCTAAAAAAATTAAAGAAATCAACTAACCTAACAATTAACAAATGTTAGAAACTATAATTTACAAAAATGCTAAATTACAAAATAAATTTCTTATTTTTGTGTAGTTTATGATAACTGTTTTCCAAAAAGTTATTTAAACCATTTGACTTATCAAAAACATATCAAAAAAAACTCAACAATGGCAAAATCATTAAGTGTACTTTTTGTAACTCCAGAAGTTTACCCTTTTTCTAAAGAAAGTGGTATTTCTGATTTTTGTTTTTCACTTTCATTAGCTCTTAGAGACTGCGGCAATGACGTTAGAGTTGCAATGCCAAAATATGGCATTATTTCAGAAAGAAAAAATAAAATACATGATATCAATAGACTTAGAAATATAGATATACCAATTGGTGACACATCATACCCTGCAACAGTTAAATCTTCGTCTATAAACAACCCAAGAAGTAAAGCTCAAGCATATATTACCACAAATTTTGAATTTTTTGATTCAAGAAAAGGTATTTACCATGATGTAGTTACTTGGGAAGAGTATGAAGATAATCCTGAAAGATTTATTTATTTCTGCAGAAGTATAATTGAAACTTGTGTGATTTTGAATTGGTTTCCAGATATTATTCATTGTCATGATTGGCAGACTGCTGCTCTTCCAGCTATGGCTAAAATTTTATATCCTAAATTATTCAAAAAAACTAAATTTGTATTTACTTTTCATAATTTAACAAAACAAGGCGTTTATAATCCTAATAAATTTGATTTGTTAGGTTTTGATAAGACACATTTGGATAATTTTATTCATAAAAAACAATTTAATTTTGTAAAAGCAGGTTTAATTTATTCTGATGCAATAACAACAGTTAGTAAACAATATGCAATTGATATTCTTAAAGATAAAGATATAAATAATGGATTGGATAAGTTTATCAAAGACAAAGGTGAATTTTTTACTGGTATAAAAACTGGTATAGACACTTGGATTTGGAATGCTAAACGTGATGAAACTATAAAAACAAATTTTGATGGTGATTTTGAAAATTATAAATATGATAATAAAGTTGAATTAATCAATAAATTTGGACTAAGTTATTCTCCTAAAACCCCTTTAATTGCTATGATATCAAGAATTGATGCACATAAAGGTATTCCATTAATTTTAGAAGCTGCTGATGAATTATTCAAAAATGATATACAATTTGTATTTTTGGGTCAAGGTGATGACACTTTAAAAGCTAAATTAGCTGAAGTATCTGCTAAATACCCTGAAAAATTCCAAGTGAAATTTACTTTTGATGATAATTTGGCGCATCTTATGGAAGCAGGCAGTGATATGTTCTTAATTCCTTCAGATTATGAGCCATGTGGGCTTAATTTTATGTATTCGTTGTCTTATGGCTCTTTCCCGATAGCTCATCACTCAGGCGGCCTAAATGAGCTTGCTATTGATTATACTACAGACAAAGAAAATGGTAATTCTATTTTATTTGATAAGTGGGAAGCAAAATCTATGTTAGAAGCAATTGGTAAAGGATTAGAATTATATAAAAATAAAGAAGAGTGGTTTAATATAACAAGTCGTTTATTAGATTCGGAATTAGCTTGGGGTGAAAACGCCAAAAAGTATGATGAATTGTATAGAAAAATGATTAAAATGGATTAGATTTCGGAAAATGTTTAAGTTGAAACATGGAGTATCTAAAAAATACTCCTTTTTTTGTTGCATATTTTACAATTTAGCATTAATAATTATATTCTAATTGAAAATTTATGAATCTTGTTGGTGCCATATTCCCTACCATTTCTACATAATAATAATTAAAAACATTATTAATATTAATAGAAAATTTAGAATCAAAATCTAAGTCATTTTTCATATTATATATAATTCTGCAATCCACTACATTAATTGGTACTCTAAAATCGTGATTTTTAACCTGTACGCCCAATAATTCATCAATATTTTCTACTCTTGCTTTGTGTCTATAATCTGCTTGAAATTGGATATTTTCAGTAATAGGCATATATAACCTATTATACCATAACATTTTGGAGCGATATTTTAAAGTAGTATTGTCACTCAAATCTTTTGGTTCCATCATAGTTAGTGAAGTTTCTAAGCCCAAGAATTCAAATAAAAATGTTTTAATATTAAATTCTAATCCTCGTATTCTTGCCTTTGTCAAATTTTTGAATTGAATTTCTGGATTACCAGAACCAATTTCTATTGATGGGTCAATAAAATTTTCAAAATTATTTTCAAATATAGAAATATCTAATTGAAATTTATTATCTCCACAGTTAAATTTATTACTAAATCCCAATTCAAAAGTAGTAGAAAGTTCAGATTTTAAATCTATATTTGGTTTTACATTAAATCCATTAAAAGTAATTGACGAAAATCTTTCTGCTATTGAAGGTGCTCTGAAACCTTTGCCGGCAGAAAAGCGAAATTGTGTATTTTCATCAAATTTATAATTTAGACCAAGTTTTGGTGAAATAATTAAATCATTTTGGGTGGAGTCAGTATTTTCTTTATCTAATCGAACACCAATTGTTGTAATTAAATTTTCCAAAGATGGTATTTTAGTAATTTCACTTTGTAAATATGCTGAATATATATTCTGAGTATTATCACCATAAGTTATTGATTCAACAATATTTGAAATAGAATTTACTCCATAAGTAATAAATAAATTTTCACTTAATACTGAATTTCCTTGAGCTTCTAAATTTATTGAATTTGCATCTGATTCTCGTTTTGCTAAATCTGTATCTAATAAATTATTGGTATTATAAGTATTATAAATACCACCTCTAATAATCATAAAATTAGATTCATCAAAAACTTGCTTTATGCTCAATACTGTCGAAAGTTTATCTGAATTTAATCTTTCTGGTTTTTCAGGGTATGAATCAGGTAAAAAAGCATTTGTTAGACTATTCCAATAAACCCAATTATCTGCTTCATTTTTCGATAAATTGACTGTTAAATCTATATCTAAATTTTCTGTTGGATTATAAAACAACTTACTAAATATTGTAAATCTTTCAGCTTCATCATATTTTCTATAACCTTGTTGCTGAAATACCGAACCAGATATCACATATGCAAAGTTATCAATTTTTTGAGATAAATTTAAGTCAAATCCAGTATTTATTAATGATTTATCTCCAAATTTCCATTCTTGAAATGTTGGCTGTTGGTGAAAACCAGAAAATAATCTTGTTTTTATTTCAAATTTTTCGTTGGGTTCGGTTGTTAGTATATTAATTATTCCACCAATTGCACTTGTTCCAAATAAAGCAGAACCTGAGCCTTTTATAACTTCAATTCTTTCAATATTATAAAAAGGCAATGCATCAAATTTCATATCTCCATTATCTGCTGCTAAAATAGGAAATCCATCTAATAACAATGATACCCGAGAGCCAACACCAAAAGAAAACCCAGATGAGCCACGCAAACTGATGTTATTACTATTTACTTCTACTCCAGGCACATATTGCAAAATCCGTTCTAATGAATTTTGAGCTCGTTCCTTTATAAAAGAACCTTCTAAAACTGCAACTGTAATTGGTATATCCTGAACTGAATGTATGTTTTTTGATGCAGATACTACTACATCAGTTGTTTTAATATTTTTAGGTTGTAAAAATAAATTTAATGTATCTAAGGATTTAACTTTAGTATAAATTACAAAATTTTTTGTACTATAACCTGTATATGAAATTATTAAGTTAATTGAATCTTGATTTAATAATCTATCATTTAATTTTAGTTCAAAATATCCATTTTTATTTGTTTTTGTTCCAATTGAAGTATTTTCAATTTTAATACTACTTGAAATTAATGCAACTTTAGTATCACTATCTTTGA
>JBEICW010000272.1:0-5015 GCA_040383785.1 Ignavibacteria bacterium
CTTAGTCAAAAATCTACCTTGCTGTTCATTTCCATAAACGTGCCTTTCTGCAAGTTTAGGGAGCATTACTGGTCTTGTATTTGAAATTGATGAACTCATACTCGTTAATTTTAAAGTTACAGGATTATTATTTATATCATCTCTTTTGTTTCTTTTCTCTCAACTTGCCTTTTTTCATAATTCAAATGAGCAATTTCAATCGCTTTGTGTAATTTTTCCTGCAATAGTTTCTTAGGTGGGAGAATTGTTAAATAATCTGCAACTTTAATATTACTTTTTTCTAATTGCATTAATTCAATATGTTCTTCATTTTTACCTGAACATAATATTAAACCTATTGGACTATTTTCACCTTCTAATTGTTCATATTTTTCTAAATATCTTAAATACAACTCCATTTGACCTTTATAACTTGCCTCAAATTCTCCTATTTTTAAATCAATTGCAATCAAACATTTTAATCTGCGATGATAAAACAATAAGTCAATATAATAATCTCGATTATCAATAGTTATGCGCTTTTGACGTCCCATAAATGCAAAATCATTACCTAACTCAATTACAAATTTTTCTAATTCCAAAATTATATTTGATTCTAAATCTTTCTCTGAATATACATCTTTTAGTCCCAAAAAATCTAAAAAATAAGGATCTCTGAATACCATATCAGGACTAATCTTTTGTTCTTCTTTTAGAATTTGCAAATCATTCTGTATGGTTTGTTCTGGCTTTTTACTTATTGCAGTTCTTTCAAATAACATTGATTTGATTCTATCTTGCAATACTCTTACACTCCAACCTTCTATCTTACATAACTCAATATAAAAATCCCTTTTTATATCATTATCTATAGATATTATTAACCTAATATGGGACCAAGTTAATTGTGCACACAGTGTGTGCACAATTTGAATATCAGTAATTATCTCCGCAAAGCGGAGACAATGATGAAGTTGCCTTTCACTCCAACCACTTCCATATTCTTGAGTTAATTCTTTAGAAAGTGTATGCACTATTTGTTTGCCATAATCAGCTCTTTTTTCTTTGACGATTTCATTTTTGATACTTTTGCCGATATTCCAATGTAATATTGTTAATTCTGAATTTACGGTTATTGCAACATTTCTACGACTTTGTTCAATTAATTGTTTAATATCAGCGGCTAACGGCAATTTATTTATTATATTTTCTTTGTCTTTATTTTTTAATTTATTCATTTAAAACTTATCTCCTCATTTCCAATCTGATTTATTAGGCTCAACTTGTTACTTCCGTGCCGTAATAAGTTGGATTCAATTCCTCTGGGTATTTTGTCAAAAATCTACCCTGTTGCTCATTTCCATAAACATGCCATTCCGCAAGTTTTGGTAAAAACTCTGGATTTGAATAACTCATATTACGCATATACTACACAATTATAATTACAATCATCCGTCTTAATATTTACAAAAGAAAATTATTTTTCTTTTATTCGCTCTTTGAAAATACAATTTAATAAAAAAAATGGCAAAAAGAGTGCAAATAGTGCAAAATATTCATGATTTAAATGTAGAGACGACCGGTGGGTCGTCTAAAATATTTCGATTTAGCAAGTATATCTCGGACAAAAAGTTCTTTGAAGAAACCCCAATCTAAATCTTTCCCCAAAAGGGAAAGACTTTAAGAAAAGAAAAAAAAGCGAAAAATCGTGAAATATCGTGAACTTTTTTGGTGTAAAATGCAGAAAAGAGTGCAAAACAGTGCAGAATTTACATAACCACGAAGTGGTGAAATGATTGTAGTAAATGTATTCTCTTTATTTTCAATTCAAACCTCGTAGAGGTGATACAAAAGATTTTCACTCCGCAGGAGTTTAAAAAAGAGATGTTAATTTGCCATTTTCTATAATCATTTCATCTCTCCGAGATTAAAAACAGGCAAAAATCGTGAAATATAGTGAAGTTTTTTATGAAAAACGATAAAAAAGAGTGCAATTAGTGCAGAAAATTTACTCTAAAACGTAGCAGTTGAAAGAGTGAAACGGAATTGTGGTTTTGAAACTTGGGTCATTCTTAATGTGAAGTCAGTTCGGAAGAAAATCAATAGTCGGTTAAGTCCAAATCCTACTTCATAAAAAATATTATCACTTGAGCCGGCGGTGGTATTATAATATACTTTTTTCATTTCACTTTCGTTTATCTTATTGAATAATATAGAATTGTTATTGATTTCTGTATATACAACAGACGTAAATCCAATAAATTCTAAACCAAATGACGCAACATTTGGTATTCTAAATAACCCCGGTATTAACTCACCAAAATTTTGTTCGAAGTATAATGACGCAAATTTATCACCATAAAATTCTTTTACACCCATAGTTCTAATAACTCCACTTGCCGCCAAACCCGAAGTAGAGGTTTCAGTTGAAAAGAACTTTTGTGCAGGTGTGTCACCCAAATTCATCCCAGCCGAAAGTCTAATATTTGTCAGCCAAAGTGGTAATGGATTAAATCTAATAATTGCTTCCGAATAAAAACGTTGAAAATCAAAATCAGATTTTAAATATTGTGGATTAGAATTTTCATAACTAAAATATAAACCCAAATCGCCAGCACGTATTTCACGATTGTAATTCAAAAACAACTCAAATCCTACACTGCGATTACGTCCATAAATGGATTCAGGATTCCATCTAAAATCATTACTACCACCAAAAATTGAGAAATTAGTGATATTCTCCATTGAGTTATGCACTTCATCTCGATAAAATAGGCGTAATTTATACATTCTATCAAATCTTTCACGTCTCACAAATCTTAATTGTCCAAATCCAATTCCGGTAGCAAGTTCAACACCATTTGACCGATAATAATCACCATAATCATTTTTGAACATCAATGCCAATAGCCCAATCGACCTATCAGGAACTACAAAAGGTTCATCTCTTCGTTGAATGTCATTGTATGCTGATATATCTAAAAATGTCTTTCGGTTCTTATCAAAATATGTAGACAGTCGAGCTCGCCCTATAAATTCGCCCAATCCAAAAGAATAATATCCTCGAATGAATCCTTCGTTATAATCTCCCAAATCATCTAATAACCCCATTCCAAGTGAAAACCCAGCAACACGATTATATCTAAATAAATCTTCAATTCCTGTAAATGGCTTACGATTAAAAGCTGATAATTGGGCAGTAATTGGTGCAATTAATCGATTAATGTAGTTAGTGAAAAGTACAGAATCAGGATTTTCTCTTACCATTCGGATAGATTTATATGCTAAATTTTCTTCTTCTCTAAGTGGCACAATTGTATTTTTGTTCCAAAATTCTTCATCAAAAACATCAGCTCCTTCGGCTATTTCAGTTCGTTTTGATTCAAAAATGTCGTTATCAAGTGGGATATTAGTTTTATAATCATAAGCGGCAGTTTCAATTAATATATCTAATCTCGGACTAAATATCCAAAGTATTTCGGCAGAAAGAGTTGTATAAATCCTCATTCTACTTGGCAGAACAAACAAACTATCGTAAAGCTCAAAATCTTGATTGTAATTAAATTCTGCGTCAAGTGGCAATCTTACTGCTACATTAGGTTTAAACTCAACAGAGTAGGGGATTAGTGCTTCCTCATCAAGATAAATATACCCAGTGAACAGTTTTCTTTGTTCAGATTTTGGAGTTACTTTAATTTTTGTAAGTTTTCGTTTATTATCAAATTTTTGTTTGCCAATAATTTCAAAATCATAAAATTCTACAGCATCAGGATGGAAAGGTGTATAAACCTCTTCACCCAAAATTGAAACAAAATCATCATAAGCATTAATATTAGTTCCAAATGCAACAAAATTTGCTTGTGGTGGTACATTTACACTTTGCCTTTTTTGGATAATTTGATTAAAATATTTATCACTTTTTTTGTAGTAACCAAGTGAAAATGATTCTAAAATTGAATTGATTGTGGTGTCTTGTTCGCTATCTCTTCTCCCTGCTGTGCTGGTATCTGTCGAAGCCACAAACTTAGTATATAAAGTATATGAGTAGGTGTTTAAATTTTCTTTTTGTTCTAATTTACGAGCAATTACTTTTCTCATTAATCTAATTCCAGGGTCTTCAGCATAAACTATTGCTTCGTCAGTCTCAATTTTCGCGGGTTTTAATTTAATTATTAGAATTGTGTCTGAGATTAGAATTATATTTTCGATTTGAGTTTCATATCCAATCATACTAAAACGTAACTTAGTAGTATCAATTGTTTGATTGAAATCAATGTTGTTTTTCTTATCTATATCATAAGGAATACCAATTTCAAATTCACCTTTCAAATTGGAAAAAGTGCCTAACTTAGTATCTATTACAGAGATAGTAACTCTTTTTAGAGTTTCATTGTTCTCAGCATCTAATATTAAACCTTTAACTTTATATTTAGCGATTGGATTAGTTTGACTAAATAAATCATTATTGAATAAACAAAAATATATTGTAAGGAGAATTGTTAAAATAACCTTAAAAGAAAGTATTTTATTTATGTTTAAGTATTTAAAAATAGTTAAGTTCAATTTTGATTCGAATTAATATTATTGTCCTAGAATGTTTCGAGTTCTGATGGTAGACGATTAAATAACACTAATTGATGTAAAAATTAAAAAGAACTTATTCAAAACTTAGTCTCAAACATAAAATAGATAAGATTAGTGTCATAGGAGTTGCGATTGCAAATTCTAAAATATTTTTTGCAGTTAGATTGCCTATAGTATTAATAAAAAATAAAATTGCCATAGCCAAAATTATTCTATTTATGATTTTATTGGTTGTGTTTGAGATTATAAATGTTCTTTTTATAAATACAACGTACATCATTATTGTATTAATTAATCTTGAAATACCTTCAAAAACATACATTTCCACTAATGTTTTAAATTTCCACCCCAAGTCATTTCATAAGGAATAAATTGAAATATAATCAAAAAATGTAATATAGTAATTAGACCAAATAATATAAAAAGTAAATTGATTGTTATATTAAATGGTA
>JBEICW010000273.1:0-5008 GCA_040383785.1 Ignavibacteria bacterium
GTTTCAGTTAAAATGTGCCAATTGTTAGTGTCTTTTATCGAAATATCTATTAGATTATATTTAATTTTTAAATAATTATTGTTTACTATTATATAATTTTTATTCCAAATTAATCCTTGGTTATTTGTTTGAAACAACTCATTATTTTCACCAAAAATATATCCATATTCTTGGTCGTAGAATTTTATATTATTAAAATTATAATCTTTAGCTATTTGATTGGTATCTTCAAAGTATTGAATCCAATTTATACCACCATCATAAGAGCGAGAAAGTGTTCCACCAATACCCACTGCAAAAACAATTTTTGATGTATTAAAGTAAATTTTGCTGATATTACTTCTAAAAGCAATATCACTCCATTCATAATTATTACCATTGTTAGTTACTTTATATACTAAGTTTTGATATGTTAAAAATCCATTTCCATTTTTATCTAAATCAATTGAATTAAAATTATAATTCAAATTATAAGGCGATGATTCATAAAAATTCCAAGTGTTTGCATAATCATAAGATTTAAGTATTGTACCATTATTACCAACAGTAATTATAGTATTTTGATTCAAAAACTTTACAAAATTTAAGTTATTAACAGTTGGATATGGAGTTTGGAAAGTCCATTTTTCTTCAGCTTTCGAATTAGTAATATTAATAAAAAGTGTAAAAATTAAGCACTTCAATAAGATTGTGTAATTTGGTTTCATAACTTTCACTTATATTGATTTTTATTATAAATTTTTTTAAAGTTGGTTTTAAATCTAATTTTTTTACAAATATTAAAAAACTTTTTCTAAAATTGTCATACCATCTATTTAAATGACTGAAAAATGGGCAAAATATAACAGAGTTTTGAAAAATAATTTGTAAGTAATTGGTGTAGTGTGGTTTACAAGCGAAGTTTTTTTGTGGTGGGTTGGAGAAAATGAAAGGTCAATGCCATTGACCCTTACAAAAAGTATATTGCAACTTTTAAAGTCCTTTGAGTCAAGGCAGTGCCTTGACTTTACAATATAGAATATAAAATCGGTGGTTGAGCGTAGTCGAAAACACAAGAAAAATTGGGCGAGCCGCCCAATCTACCCATTATTCTTTTTCTTACTCCTCTCCAAATCTGTGATTTGGGGAGGCTGGGAGGGGTTTCTTAGTCAAGCGAGACGCTTGACCTACTCATAATAAATAAAAAAAGGTCAAGTTGTAACGCTTGACCTTCTAAAATTTTAGTTGTATTTAAATTGAATTATGCTTATTTGATTTGATCTAAAAGCATAATCGATTATTCTTCTTCTTCATCGTCTTCATCATCTATTATAATATTATCTGGCAATACTATATTATTAAATGGTGAAACTTTTGGTTTTTCAGTTTTAGGACCTTTTTCAGGTTTTTTCTCTTCTTTTTTGATTTTGTCTGGAGCTAAAATTACTGTTAAGTTTTTACCTTCAAATCTAATTTGTGAGTCAATTTTAGAAATATCTTTTAATTCTTCTACGAATTTTTCTAATAAACTAATACCGATTTCTTTGTGAGTAATTTCACGACCTCTAAACATAACAAGTCCTTTAACTTTGTTGCCATCGTTTAGGAATTCTCTTGCGTGTTTAGTTTTGAAATTAAAGTCATGTGTATCCGTTCTCCACTTGAAACGGATTTCTTTCATTAATTGTTGGTGCTGATTTTTCTTTTGTATCTTTTCTTTCTTTTGGATTTCGTAAGCAAATTTACCATAATCAATCACTTTTACAACTGGTGGTTTTGCTTGTGGAGCAATTTCCACTAAGTCCATATCTGCATCTTCTGCTACTCTAAGAGCTTCTTGCCTGCTCATTACACCAAGCATTCCGCCTTCTTGGTCCACTACTCTAAACTCTGTGCCTTTGATTTCGGCATTAATTTTATGTTTTCTGTTGTTGTCTTTTTTAACAAAATTCGACTTTTGTCCACCTGGAAATTGTGAGAAATATATAGGCATTTATTACGTTTTATCCTTTATTTTTGAAAGATTTAGTTTTTTACAACTTTATTTGTTTTACTCAGTTATTTTTTATGATTACCTAAATTAACCAAATTCAATTAATTATTTAAATTTTAATCACTTATTTTTTTCTAAATTAATAATTTATTTCCAATTATAGCACATAAAAATTATTTTTTTTTATTTTTTTATTTTTTATTTGCCAAAGTTACTAAAATATTAAGGTTTATTACATAAATATGAGTTTTTTTTACAAAATTCTTAATTTTTATGCTTAATTTTACATTCCAAAATTTAAAAATAAACAAAAATAAATTCATTATTAATTCAAATATTTTATTTAATATGTCATCAAATTCAATTAGTCATAACGATTTAGAACTTAGAAGATTAGAAGAGTTGGAATTGTTAGAAAAAACTCTTAATCCATTTCCATATAGTTTCGATAAAACTCATACAACTACCGATATCAGAAATAGTTTTGACGAAGAGAATCCAGATAGCATAGGTAATGTATCTATTGCTGGTAGGATTATGATTATCCGCAGAATGGGTAAAGCAAGTTTTTTTAGTATTCAAGATGATAAAGGTAGAATTCAAGCATATTTTAAAAAAGATGATATTCCTGATTTTTACGAAAATTTGAAATTGTTAGATATTGGGGATATTATTGGCGTTAGTGGTCCGATATTCAAAACTCATACCGGAGAAATTTCTGTTAGAGTTCAAACTGTAGAATTATTATGCAAATCACTTAAACCACTTCCAGTGGCAAAAGAGGAAATAGATGCAGACGGTAATAAAATTATACATGACGCCTTTGCAGATAAAGAGTTGAGATATAGAAAAAGATATGTTGATTTGATTGTAAATCCACATATTAGAGATACTTTCGTTAAAAGGTCAAAAATTATTTCTACAATGAGAGAGTATTTTAACGGACAAGGTTGGATGGAAGTAGAAACTCCAATTTTGCAACCACTTTATGGAGGTGCGTCTGCTCGCCCATTTACTACGCACCATAATACTTTAGATACAACTTTATATATGCGTATTGCATTAGAATTATATCTAAAAAGATTGATTGTTGGTGGATTTGATGGTGTTTATGAAATAGGCAAAAATTTCCGTAACGAAGGTATGGATAGAACTCATAATCCTGAATTTACTATGATGGAAATTTACGTTGCGTATAAAGATTATTTCTGGATGATGGATATGACCGAAGAGTTGATGAAAACTCTTTGTGATAAAGTTTTGGGTAGTAGAATTGTTAGCATTGGTGGAGCAGAAATTGACTTTGGTCAACCTTATGCAAGATTAAAAATGTTTGATTTGTACAAAGAATATACTGGTTATGATTTGAGAGATAAAACTCATTCAGAATTAGTTGAAATAGCTAAAAAACTAAATGTTCATATTGATGCGACTTTTAGCAAAACTAAAATATTAGATGAAATATTTAGCGAAAAAGTTGAACCAAATTTAATTCAACCAACTTTTGTAATTGATTATCCAGTTGAGATTTCTCCACTTGCCAAAAAGCATAGAACTGAAGAAGGTTTGGTGGAAAGATTTGAATTATATATCAATGGTCAAGAAGTAGCAAATGCATTTTCTGAATTAAATGACCCGAGAGACCAAAGACAAAGATTTGAAGACCAAGCCAGACAAAAAGCTGATGGCGATGATGAAGCAATGGAATTAGATGAAGATTTCTTATATGCTTTAGAAGTAGGTATGCCTCCAACTGCAGGTATGGGAATTGGTATAGATAGGATTACAATGTTATTAACAGGACAAACTTCAATTAGAGATGTATTGTTTTTTCCTCAAATGAAAAATGAAAAGCATTAAATGAAATTAAACTAAAAAGAGCAAAATATAGTCTATATTATAATAAAAGAGTTAGTATTGTGCTAACTCTTTTTGTTTACAATTTGAAATAAGTAAAAAAATAAATTAATCAAAACAAGTTAATCAAAACAAGTTAATCAAAACAAGTTAATCAAAATAATTTAAGAAATTAAGAAAAAGGCATTTTTTTGGATAATTCTAAGAATAATAACGTAACAAAGACAAAAATTGTAAATTCATATATTGGTGGAAAAATACGTAATTTCTTTTTTATTACTTTGGTTTTACATCAAAAAAAATGGCTACATTTGATTTTATTTGTTTTAACTTTCGTTTCGTGTATGATTTCTGGAGTGGCTTTTATTGGTAATAAAGACCCATTTGATTTGCTTAATATAGAGCTTGGTTTAGAATATGCGTTATTATTGATGTTTTTTTTATCAGCACACGAATTTGGACATTATATTGCTGCAAAAATTCATAAAGTTGATGTAACTCTTCCTTATTATATTCCATTTCCTATAAGTCCTATAGCACCAATTTCATTTGGTACAATGGGAGCCTTGATTAGAATTAAGGGGCAAATCCCAAATAAAAAAGCACTTTTTGAATTGGTGTTGCCGGACCTTTGGCTGGTTTTTTAGTTTGTATGTTTTACCTTGTTTATGGTGTTATTACTTTGCCACCAATTGAATATTTATATAACATACACCCAAATTATTATACAACTGGAATAGACTCAAAAGGATTTTATTTTGGAGATAATTTGTTATTTTTGATTACAAAACTATTAGTTAATAAAGATGTATTTTTCCCACCTATGAATGAAATATATCACTACCCTTATCTTAATATTGCATGGTTTGGTATGTTTGTAACAGCTTTGAATATGTTACCAATTGGGCAGTTAGATGGTGGACATATTACTTATGCAATGTTTGGAGATAAACAGCATAAATTAGGTAAAATATTTTGGTGGTTTATATTTTTAATTGGCTTGGCTTCGGATGGTCATTTTGCAGTTCATCATCACTGACATGATGTCGTCTGCTGCGATGGTTCCTGAACCTGCAGTTTCAACGTCTCGACCAGTGCTGATGCCGTCTGCTGATGCAGTGAAAATTCCTAGCCATTGACCAGTGCCATTCCCTTGCATTGCTGCGGATTCTTCCTTAA